>JAGQWW010000073.1 GCA_020436955.1 Saprospiraceae bacterium
TGTCAAGTTACGAGTGACGAAATACGAGTGACGAATGTTTTTGCGAACACTGAAAGCCGAACACCGAACACCGAACACCGAATACCGAATACCGAACCGCGAACGCCATATCCACCAATCGGCCTCCTTTTTGCTATAAAATAAAAATCGGGGTATTTGTCGTTATGACAAACAAATGGTAAGAGACGTACAAACATTCAGAAGAAATGATTTAACAAATCTGTCTGTTATACGTTTATTTTTTGCTGGTCGTTGGGTAGCATATGTTTATTTTATGGATTACCTTGAGAACCAAATAAGCCTTTTGGCTTTATATAGATATTGCCCCTGAATTAATATACCTCAAATGCAAATAGAAACAATTTTACCTTCCCTTCCCGGTGCCTGGAAATCCGGCCGTCTGGCTACTGTACTTTTTGCAGTTGTTTCGATGTGCTGGTCCTTACCATCACAGGCTCAATTAATCAATACAGAATTTGGGAAAAACAGGGTACAGTTTCACAAAGACTTTGCAGAATGGTCTCAGTATCAGAGCGATAACTTCCAGGTATATTGGTATGGCGAGGCGAGATATGTAGGCCAGGCCGTCACTCAATTGGCCGAACAGGAATTTGCTGCTGTACAAAACATCCTGGAGCATCGGATGAATGACCGGATTGAGATAATCGTATACGTTGACCTTACCGACCTTAAGCAATCAAATATTGGAAGCGAAGAAGTATTTGAAAACCAAACCGGTCAGACGAAGATTGTGGGCAACAAAATGTTTGTGTATTTCAACGGGGACCACAATGATTTGAAAAGACAGGTTAGAGAAGGAATCGCATCCGTATTTTTAAATGCGATGTTGTTTGGCTCCAATTTGCAGGAAATTGTTCAAAATGCTGTGCTGCTCAACCTACCACCCTGGTTTAAAGATGGTTTGATTGGCTTTTGCGGTGAAAGTTGGAACACGGAGCTGGATAATCAATTGAGAGACTATGTAATGTCTGATGAATTTGAGTCTTTTGAAAAATTTGCTGAAGAAAATCCTAAGCTGGCGGGACATTCCTTTTGGCATTTTTTGAGCCTTAATTACGGGACTTCCACAGTATCAAATCTATTATATCTTACCCGCATCAACAGAAGTATTGAAAGTGGCTTTTTATATGTGCTAGGTTCTTCCTACGAACAAATAACTGCCAGTTGGGCACTTTTTTACCGACAGCGATACCTAAACGAAAGCAAGGAATTCTTTTCTAATACCGGTGATCAAATTGTTTTTAAAAACAAAAGAGACCTACCTGTAACTGAGATAGCGTTGAGTCCTGATGGAAAG
Organism: Saprospiraceae bacterium; assembly: GCA_020436955.1. Taxonomy (GTDB): domain Bacteria; phylum Bacteroidota; class Bacteroidia; order Chitinophagales; family Saprospiraceae; genus JAGQWW01. The sequence continues at coordinate 1,319 of JAGQWW010000073.1, forward strand.
AAATTGGCTTATGCTCTAAACGAAATTGGAAAAATCAAAATCTATGTACAAGACCTGGAAACAGGGGAACGGGAACAATTGATGAAAAATGGTTTCCGCAATGTTATCCAGGCCACTGATTATGAATATCCTCATCTAGCCTGGAATCCTTCCGGTTTTCAATTGGGCATTATTTACGAACGAAGAGATGTTATCTACCTTACTATTCACGATTTTACTACTGATAAGGATATAACTGAACCATTGGATCCACAATATCAAAGGATTCATAGTGCTGACTTTGTAGACAATAATACTATGGTCCTTTCCGGCACAGTGAGGGGACTTTCAGATATCTTCCTTTATTTTACCAATACGCGTCAAACCCAACGAATCACTCAAGATTTCTGGGATGACCTGGATGCCGTTTCGGTTAATTTGCGAGGACAGAGAGGTATTATTTTCAGTTCCAATCGTCCAGACACAAACATGTATACCCGAAAATTGGATTCTATCGTTCCTCAAAATGACTATGACCTGTATTATTTCAATCTGGATGGGGAGAAAAAGGAACTGGTTCGGTTGACCAACACTGAGTTTGCCAATGAGCGCAATCCGATAGCCGTTGATACAACCTGGTATGTTTATACGTCAGATGAAAGTGGTATTTATAATCGATCTTCCGGGTACCTTGAAGATTATATCGCTTACTACGAACAAGTGGTGCGCCTGAAGGATGGGGATAGCTTATTGTTGCATGTAGATTCAAGCTTTGCATCAATAGATACAGCTTTGATAGATACAGTTTTCACCCGAGCTGTTGTCAAAACCAGAGGGGTAAATCATTTCCAAACTAATTATGATAGAAATATCGAATTAATATCTGCTGCTCCACGTGTAGATAAAATGGTAGAGTTACAGATATTGAACAACGAGTACCAATTGGTGAGCAAATCCTTGAATCCGGCAGAAAAGCTTACACCCAAACCGACTCAGTATTATATCAATCTGATAAGCCTGGAACGAAGGAAAAAGTCCCTTGAATCTGCTATTTCAAAAGCCAGAGAAGAGATCAAACCGACTCCGATTATAGAAGAACCAGAACCAATATATGAGCCGGTCTACGAGCCAGAGCCTGCAGTAAGCCAGGAAGAAAGTGATACCAGCAAAGTTGACATCGATAATTATTTCTTTCAGACTCCTTTCGACGAGAAGGAAATGCCAGCAAAGGAAACCCAAACCGTGGAGACTCCTGCTGAGCCTGAGCAAAACATTACAAGGCAAAGGACAATCGTTCAACCTTCACAATATGTTTTGGGTAAGGAACCCTTTAGATTCAAATCATCCCGGATCATTCCTTACCGCTTGAAGTTTAGAACCGACTTTGTTACTACCAATCTTGATAATAATATCCTATTTGATGGGTTAAATTCATTTGCAGGTACGCCTCAGGAATTTTCCCAGCCACCTCCGGGTATTTTGATGAAGGCCAATTTTAAGGACCTACTGGAAGATTATATCATTGAAGGTGGAGTTAGGATTCCAACGACCTTTAATGGTTCAGAATATTTCCTATTCCTTGATGATAAAAAGAACCGTTGGGACAAACGATATGCATTTTATCGCAGGGGCCAACGATATATCGATGACCAATCATCGGTTATTCCAAAGCGCTCTGAAGGTCTGACCAATATAGCTTTGTTGCAAATGCGCTATCCATTTGATATTTATCGCAGTATACGTGCAACCGGAACCTTTAGAATGGACCGTCTCACACAATTAGCAACCGATGCTACCACACTGAATACTCCGATTTTCAGAGAACAGCGTATTGGTTTGAAATTGGAATATGTGTTTGATAACACCATTGATGTTGCGTTGAATATCAAAAACGGAACTCGATATAAGATCTATTCTGAAATCGTAAAAAGAATCCAGGTAAATCTGGGGGATGATTTCCAGTTTGACCTCGGAGAAGGATATATGGGGGTCGTTGGATTTGATGCCAGACATTACCAGCGTTTTCTTAAGCACTCTGTGTTGGCGGTAAGAGGAGCAGGAGCAACCTCCTTTGGGTCAGAGAAGATTTTGTACTATCTGGGAGCTACCGAAAACTGGATCTTCCCAAAATTCAATACAACGATTCCTATTCCTTCTTCAGACAGTTATGCATATCAGACCATAGCTGCCAATTTGCGAGGATTTGAAATGAATATCAGAAACGGAAACAGCTTCGCTGTATTTAATACCGAAGTTCGTATTCCAATTTTCAGATACATATTCCCAAAAACAAATTCAGGCTTTTTCAAAAACTTCCAGGCAGTCGGATTCTTCGATGCAGGAACTGCATGGCAAGGGGCCAACCCATTCAGCAAGGAAAATCCATTGAATACCATTTACATTCCAGAAGGAGCTAATCCGGGTGAAGTGCCAGTAACCATGAAGGTGAATTATTTCCGTGACCCGATTGTTGCCGGTTATGGATTTGGAGCCAGGTTCTTACTGTTTGGTTATCTGATTAGAATGGATTATGGTTGGGGTATTGAAACCAGGGAAGTACAAGACCCGGTATTACATATCTCTCTTGGAACCGATTTCTAATTATCTGATAAAATAATTGATAGCAAAGAAAAGTACCAGATATACCCACAATCCATCCAGGAAATGCCAATAAATGGTCAATAGGCGTAGCTTCAACCTTTTAGATGGATCTGAGAAATAAACCAAAACACTGATAGGTTCCTTCATCTGTTGTTTTGCCGTGCGGTAAAACATAAAAAGGAAAGGCATACCACCTATCACGTGTGCAAAATGTACAAATGAGATTAGATAGAGATAAGAGGTAGAATTGTCTTTATTGAGCATGATATCGCTGGAAAGCATGTCATACCAGCCTACAAATTGCAGCAAGAGAAAAAGTATGGTCAATCCGATGGTATACAAAAGCATTTTTTTGTAACCGGCGGTATCATCTTCCTTAAACTTGCGCTTGGCCAAAATAAGGGTTACACTACTTCCAAGCAATACTAATGTATTGAAAAGGAAAATGGGTGGCAAAGCAACAGGAGGAAGTTCAGCCTGCACTCGGGTATAAACCAAAGCAGCAGATAAAGCGAGAAACAAGGCAGTTACACCAAAGAGCAATAATACCAATAAGATATTATAGGGGTGGAAAGTCAGATTTTCGTACTCGTCGTAATAACCTTTTTTATCGTCTGCCATGACTTTTGTAGGAATAAGATGATACAATTAAAAAGGTGGACAATTCAGAAGGCATTTTGTTTGTAAAAAGCCCGGATTTAAAGGTAAATCTGTCTTACTGTTATTTAATAATCTGTCGACTGATAAATTTCTTATTCTTATTGCTGAATTCTAAAATGTAAACACCTCCTGACCAGGTACTGCTGTCGATCTGGATTTTCCCATCTTCAATTTCTACTTCCTTTTTGTCAACCAGGCTTTGATTTGAAAAATTACGGACTTCAATTGATGTGGCACCGGTCATTCCTTCAGGCATCGTAAAAATGAGGTTTCCTCTGCCAGGATTGGGATAACCGAATATTTCGGGTGTCCTTTTCACTGGCTCAAAAAACCCAGTAGAACCGTCCAGAACAAAGTCAGCGATAACAGGGATATGGTCCGCTCCGTTTCTTGAATCAAGCAGTTCCAGATTGTATTGATTAAGGGAGTCAGCCGGCAATTCTTCGGTTTCCAATCCAAAAGCATTAGCTAATTGAACGCTGTTATCAGTGTAAAAAATATAATCAAGTTTCCCGGGAGAAAAGCTACTGCCACCGTCATTCCATGTAAAAGCCAGAGGGGTTCCGCTGGCAAAGGCGCCACAATCCAATAAATCACTACCATCTGTATCCGGTCCAAAATCAGGACCGTAGGTATTATTGTCAAGGATATCACCTTCATAAAAGGTAGTAAGCTGTCTGGCATAACCTACCAGATTCATATCACCTAATATAAAAATCGGGCTTTCTTGTGGTAGTTCGAAAGGCCCTTCACCCTCACGGCAATCTCTAATAAAACTCATGATACCATCTACTTCTTCCTGGCGATTGGTATTATTGTCGCAACATGGTAAATGTGCATTAACAATTAAATATTTTCGATTACCCAATGCCGGGTCTTCCAATAAAAATGCTCCGTTACCGCTACTTCCACTTCCTCCATACTCCAGGCTTTCAGTTGCAGTAATCTGATATTTGGACACCAGGATACAATCAGGTCCTGCCTTGGAAATATACCAGGTTGAATTGGGCAACCAGGTTTCAATCTGTTGCTTTACGGAAGACAAACTTGTATTGTAAATCTCTTGAAAACCAATGATATCAGGACTGGTAGCCTGCAGCATTCTTCCAATGCTTACGTTGCCCAGCAAACCATCCCTTTCAACATTGTAAGACATGATACGCAAATGACCAGCCTGTTTTTTCTTTATCGAATAGGCAGGAACTTCTGCAGAGGCGAGGCCGGAAAAAGTATAGTATTTAGCTTCACTATTTTCTTCCAGGTAATCTCCATTTGGCCCGTTACGGAATAAAACCCTACATCCACCACTTCCAAAAACAGGCGTTCCGCCAATACTGATCCTTTTTCTGATAGCAATTTCAAATACAGTACTGGAAACGGTCGGCAAGGAAACCAGGCCAACATCAGGATGGGAAATCGTGTAGGTATTTCCATTTAAAAAGGCATTTCCTGAGCGATTGCCAAAATTATACACCAATTCAGCACCTAAATCTCTAACCCTTATGCCCGTAGCAGGATTATCGTCCGTATCCAAAACCATTTGGATATTTTGCCCGTCTTGCAAATTGATTTCAAATCCAGTTTCCAGGTAAAAGAATATAAAATCCTCTGTATCAAAGATTTTCAACTTACCGAAATCCACATTGGTTCCGGATACATCACCAATTGGGTCTTGCAAGAATACCGGCACATCATCCCAATCCTCAAAATTTCCGTCAATAAAAATCTGAGCGGGGAGGTTTGAAATACAAATCATCAGTCCCACAATCAGCCCTAATATTCTACCAGGTCTTGCCATCTAATAAATAGTTTTTAACGTAGTCTTCAATTCCGTCTTCCAGCGAGTAAAATGGTTTATCGTACCCATTTTGCTTCAATTTGGACATATCTGCTTCAGTAAAATATTGGTAAGTATCGCGAATATCTGCAGGTGTATCGATAAAGGAGATATTGGGTTCTTTTCCCATAGCCTTGAAAGTATTGGCTGCCAAATCGTAAAAAGTCCTGGCCTGGCCTGTACCAAGGTTATACAATCCATTTTCGGGCATGGTCTCATTTTTTTCATTGATCCATTTTTGATAAAAATGAAAACAAACATCTACCACGTCCTTGATATAAATAAAATCACGGCTCTGTTCCCCATCTTTATAATCCTCACGATGAGATTTGAACAGTTTCATGCCTCCGGTTTGTTGAATCTGATTTTTTGTATGAAAAATTACCGAAGCCATCCTACCCTTATGGTATTCATTCGGGCCATACACATTAAAGAACTTCAAACCGGCCCAATGATCCGGACCTTTTTCCTCTTTCAGCGCCCATTTATCAAAATCATTTTTTGAATCACCGTAAGGGTTTAGGGGCTTTAGTTTTTCGACAACATCGTGCGAATCTTTGTAACCGTGTTCACCCAATCCATAAGTCGCAGCACTGGAAGCATATACCAAAGGGATATTATTTTCGGTACATATTTCCCATACAGCCTTTGAATAATTGAGGTTCAATTCATCAAATATATCCTTGTCCTTTTCGGTGGTGTCTGTTCTTGCACCCAGGTGATAAACGAATTCAACTCTTTTAGGAAAGCGCCGAAACCAATCCAGGAAAATATCTCGGTGAATCCATTCCAGTATGAATTTACCTGCCAGATTACCGTCTTTGTAATGTTTATAAAAGTCATCAACCACCACTATATCTCTAAGATGTCCTTCATCATTAAACTTTTTTACTAAACAACTTCCAATAAATCCTGCGGCGCCGGTTACAATTATCATGTATCTTATTTTAAAAAAAAGAGCCGATTCCTCCGTTTAGGCAAACGGAAGAACCGGCATTGAAACAACTTAAATATTTATTCTACCGTCTCTCCTTCTTCCATGTATTCCTCCAAAGGTGGACATACACAGATAAGGTTACGGTCACCGAATGCATTATCAACGCGAGCAACAGAAGCCCAGAATTTGCGACCATCTCTAAGGTATGGAAGCGGATAGGCTGCTTTCTCACGACTGTAGGAATGTTCCCAGTTATCGGCTGTAATCACTGCCAAGGTATGTGGCGCATTATGCAACACATTGTCCTCTGCAGGTGCCTCACCGGAAGCAATTTCATCAATTTCCTTTTTGATACTCAACATAGCATCACAGAATCTGTCCAATTCATCTTTATCCTCACTTTCTGTAGGCTCAATCATAAGCGTGCCGGCAACCGGGAAAGACAAAGTTGGTGCGTGGAAACCATAATCGATCAAGCGTTTTGCAACGTCTTCCGCACTTACTAGGGATTTGTAAGGACGCAAGTCGATAATCATTTCATGCGCTGCTCTACCCATGGCACCTACATATAATACCGGATACTCATTTTCCAATCTAGATTTGATGTAGTTGGCATTCAGGATGGCATATTCTGTGGACTCTCTTACTCCTTCTTTACCCAACATACGGATATACCCGTATGATATCAGCAGGATACTGGCAGAACCCCAAGGACCTGAAGACACTGCAGAGATACCGTTTTTACCACCGGTAGCAACCATGCTGTGCTTTGGAAGGTAAGGTGCAAGTTTGTCATTCACACAGATAGGGCCCATACCCGGTCCACCACCTCCATGAGGTATAGCAAAGGTCTTATGCAGGTTAAGGTGACAAACATCTGCTCCAATGATAGCAGGACTGGTCAAACCAACCTGTGCATTCATATTAGCACCATCCATGTACACCAAGCCGCCGTTATCGTGAACGATTTTACAGATTTCTTTGATACCGGTTTCAAACACACCGTGTGTAGATGGGTAGGTTACCATCAAAGAAGATAAATTGTCTTTATGCTTTTCTGCTTTTGCGCGAAGGTCATCAATATCAATATTACCTTTTTCATCGCAAGCCACTACCACTACTTCCATACCAGCCATAACGGCACTTGCAGGATTGGTACCGTGAGCTGAAGACGGAATTAAGGCAACATTACGATGGTCATTTCCATTGGCATGATGATATGCACGGATGGTCAAAAGACCTGCATATTCTCCTTGTGCGCCTGAGTTAGGCTGCAAAGAACAAGCGGTAAAACCAGTTGCATCACACAAATAAGCTTCCAACTCCTCAAAAATCTGCTGGTATCCTTTTGCCTGGTCACCTGGCACAAATGGGTGCAGGTTGGCAAATTCAGGCCAGCTAACCGGAATCATCTCCGAAGCAGCATTCAATTTCATGGTACAAGACCCCAATGGAATCATGGAATGTACCAAAGAGATATCTTTATTCTCAAGGCGCTTAAGGTAGCGCATCATTTTACTTTCAGTATGGTAGATGTGGAAAACCTCATGTTCCAGGTATGCTGAAGTACGCTGCAAAGGAGCAGGTACCGTCATTGCTGCATTAGAAGCATCTGCAGGAGCTGTCTGCTTTAGTGCATTGGCAAAGCAGGCTACAATTTCATTGTAATCGTCAATTCTTACGGTCTCATCCAGTGCAATTTGAATAGCGCCTTCTTCATAGTAGAAGTTGATACCACACTCCAATGCTTTAGTCTGGATTTTCTCCTGCTGCACTGCATCTACATGTACTCTAACCGTATCAAAAAATGCTTTGTGTGCAACTTTCAACCCAAGTTGGTCCAAAGCAGCAGCAAGGTTTAAAGCATTTTGATGAACGCGATCAGCAATCTTTTTGATACCGGTAGGACCATGATATACTGCATAGAAGCCGGCCATATTGGCCAACAATGCCTGGGCAGTACAGATATTGGAAGTAGCTTTTTCTCTACGAATATGCTGCTCACGGGTTTGGAGCGCCATTCTTAATGCGCGGTCGCCCTGAGCATCGACTGAAACACCAATGATTCGGCCCGGAATCAGTCTTTTGTAGTCGTCTTTTGTAGCAAAATAGGCTGCATGTGGTCCACCATAACCCATTGGCACCCCAAAGCGCTGGGTATTTCCGATAGCACAATCAGCTCCCCATTCTCCCGGAGGCTTCAAAAGTGCCAAACTTAAAATGTCAGCAGCTACGATTACATATACCTCGTTGGCTTTTGCCTTTTCAACAAAGGCTCTGTAATCTTCAACCGAACCTTCTTTATCTGGATATTGCAAAAGCACACCGAAGGTCTTATCATTCATTTCATAAGTCTTCCAATCTCCCACCACTACTGAAATACCCAATGGTTCGGCACGGGTCATCAATACATCAATGGTCTGTT
>JAGQWW010000074.1 GCA_020436955.1 Saprospiraceae bacterium
GCCACCAACTATCGATCGAACCCAAAAAAAGAAAACAATTTCTCCTTTTCTGGCAGAAGCAGGATCTTCTTCGGTACCTACATTTTTGTGGTGCCCACGATTATGTTCAATGATGAAGTGCATGTAAAGACAAGGCATCAATAAGACCTTGGCCAAGAATTGCTCAAATTTGGAAGTACGGTGACCCAATTCATGTGCGACATTGATTCCAAATGCCCCTAAAAAGATACCCTGACTGATAGTCATTCCAACCATTTCATAGGTTGCATGTGTCCCGCTGGTGATTTCAAAGAGATACCAAATGATCAGGGAAAACAAAATCGGGACGTGCAAATACAATAATAGGTCGAAAAACCATTGATTGGATTTATTGTCTTCTTCTTCAGCTGCCACATTGCTCTTGTCCCTGGGCATCAATAATTCAAGGACCGGCAGCAAAAGGAAAGACTCAATCGCAAATCCATACGTCCAGTAACCGTTCCAATAAAGACCTAAAAAGACCAGGATGGGGCCGGTATAGGCTAACAGGTATTTTAAGTCTTTCATGGTAAATATTTTAATTAGAAAAGGTACGTAACAAATTTACAAAATGCCAGGCATCTTCGAAGGAGTTGTACATCGGCACTGCAGCCACCCTTATGACATTAGGCTCCCTCCAGTCACAAATTACACCGTTTGCAGCCAGATAGTCAAACATCTGTTTTCCCTCCGGACCTGTTAAAATAGATAATTGAGCACCTCTGTCTTTGGTTTCCTTTGGTGTAATGATATTAAAGTTATGGCCTTTTTGATTCAGGTCTTCGATCAATGCTTCAATGAAATTTGTCAGTCGAATGCTCTTCTCTCTCAACGCCTGCATGCCTACTTTATCAAACATATCAAGGCTCACCTTATGCGCGGCCATGCTAAGGACCTGAGCATTACTCAACTGCCATCCTGCTGCTCCTTTCATAGGAATGAATCCTTTTTCCATTAGGAACCGACTTCCTTCATCATGTCCCCACCAACCGGCAAATCTTGGCAGTTCAGGATTATTTTCATGTCTTTCGTGCACAAAACAACCGCTGGGACCGCCGGGCCCCGAATTCATATATTTATAGCTGCACCAAACCGCAAAATCGGCTCCCCAGTCATGCAAATGCAATGGAACATTTCCGGCAGCATGAGCCAGGTCAAAACCAACGGTTGCACCCACTGCATGTCCGGCTTTGGTAATAGTTGCCATATCAAACAACTGCCCCGTGTAATAATTTACACCTGCAAACATCACACAGGCAATACTGTCACCTTCGCGATTTATTACTTCAACAATATCTTCTGTTCGTAGGCAATCTTCTCCCGGTCTGGGGGCTATTTCAACTATGGCATCAGCAGGGTCATATCCATGAAATCTAACCTGCGACTCCATTGCATATTGGTCGCTTGGAAATGCACCGGCTTCCATTACAATTTTATACCTATCCCCCTTTGGGCGGTAAAAGCTCACCATCATGAGGTGGAGATTTACCGTTAAGGTATTCATGACCACAACTTCAGACTCTCTGGCTCCTACGATGTTGGCTGCTTGTTTTGTCAAAAACTTGTGATAATACATCCAGGGCATATCACCTCGGAAATGTCCTTCCACTCCATGAGTCTTCCAATGTTCCAGTTCATGGTCCAGTGCAGCTTTTACACCTTTAGGCTGTAGGCCAAGTGAATTGCCACATAGATAAATGGTGTCTCTACCATCGTGCTGAGGAAAATAAAATTCGTTTCGCAGGTGGGACAAGGCATCTTCCCGGTCCATTTGACGAGCTTGGTCAAGGCTATATAACATGTATTTGGTTTATCGCTTTAAAATAAGGCTTGTTGTACAACTTCAGGCAATAATCTGAATGATCTTCTATGAATGGGTGAAACCCCAAATTTAGCAATTGCTTCCCGATGCTTTTTGGTTGGATATCCTTTATTGGAGTGCCAGTCGAAATGTGGATATTCCTCCGCCATTTTGGACATATACTCGTCCCTGTGAGTTTTGGCCAAAACTGATGCAGCCGCAATCGAAGCAAATCGTCCGTCACCTTTTACCATACAGGCATGGGCTATTTCATTATAGGGCCTGAAACGATTTCCATCTACTAGAATGAATTCTGGTCTTGTTGACAGCTTATCCAGCGCACGATGCATTGCCAGAAACGAGGCATTTAAAATATTGATCTCATCAATTTCAGCATGGTCCACAGCTGCTACTGCCCAGGCAATAGCCTCCTTTTCAATTATGATCCGCAGTTCATCCCTCTTTCTTTCAGATAATTTTTTTGAATCATTAAGCATCGGATGCTCAAAATCTGTAGGAAGAATTACTGCTGCAGCATATACCGGACCGGCAAGACATCCCCTGCCAGCCTCGTCACACCCTGCTTCTACCTTATCTGCATTAAAGTAAGGACTCAACATTTGATTCATTTTATCCGTTTGCGAAGGTAAGGAAAGCACAGATGAGGCAAGTGCGAAAACCAGTCAAAAAATTGAAATTTTGGGAATAAAATTGCTTCAAATCAAGGAAATGAATAAAAAACAAGCATAAAACACCCAAAAACTTGATTTTTTCAAAAAAAATGCTTATAATATCTCCATCAGGTGTTTAATGTTTCTATACCTGCGAATTATCGCAGACGCCGTCAATGAAGGTAAAACTTCTTCCCTAATCAAGCCTTTTTATTATACCCTATCTCAATAAGGAAGGACGGCCAAGTCATGGAATTTTTAAAAAAGAGGCAAAGACAGCTGGTATATTTTTTAAACAAAACCTTTCAGTATTATGCTACAAGAAAAAGAGGCCTATTTTGATAAGGCATTAAAATGGGCAGAACGAAAAGGCTTTTCAGATATTAAAGCCAATCAGGATGATTATGAAGCTCCTAAAGCATACATGCGACAGAAAGGTAATGAAGAAGAAGCCTTTGTACCCGATCTTTCCGGAAGGAAACTGGGCTCAAAAAGCTTTATTGAAATTGCCTTGAAGTCAGACAATATGCGACGAGCCGTAACCAAGTGGAAGTTACTTTCCACCTTGGCAGCCATGAAAAGAGGAAAACTTTATTTATTGGCACCACATGGTCACCGCAAATTTGCAGATGACCTGGTAAAAACGCACAATATTAGTGCTAACGTAATCTCAATCAGATAAATCATTTAGTTTTTAACCACCATAGCCGAATGGCAATAATTTAATCATTGAATAATGGCTTATAACAGAAAGAATTTTACAATGGGGTCGGGAAAATATTATTTCCAAATAAAATCCGGCCAACAGTCCATCACGATTTGTAGAAAGAATAAAGACGCAGCTGAGCAGGCATTCAACAAGTATATCCAGGTTGGAAAATCAGTTGAGTGGCTTGGAAAATGGAATGGAAAATCATTTGAAGAAACAGCTGAGCCAAAATTAGCTACGAGCTAATGCTAACAAAAACTGATACAAAGCAACCCACCTGATTTCAATTTTCAGGTGGGTTTTTTAATTTTAAACTTGTTTAACCAAAAAAACTCCTGCCATGAAGCAATTGCTTTTGCCTTCAATCCTTACGCTCCTTTTGTTTTCTTCTTGTGGTATTTTTAAAAAGGTAGAAAAGTCAGATAACGCACTTCCTGCTGCCTTTGCTGATATAAAATTTGGCATGACAGAGAGCATGGCAAGTAGCATCCGGACTGCCATGGAAAAACAGGACCAGCAGTTTGATTTCAGACAGGTTTATATGGAAGAATCACCCGGAGAAAATATAAATTATGCAGTCTATTATTTTGATGCTGATGATAATAAACCCTTGTATGAGGTGATAATTGAATATCCTGATATCCAAAGCAGAGATGCAGCTGCAGCTGCACTTTTAGGACCTCCAAATCAAGGCGGTGAATGGTATTTTGAAAAGAAGTGGGAGTACCCAATTAAGGCATGGGTCTTTAAAAATAAACTTGTAATTGCGGCGCTCATCCCAAATACAGAGTGGTATGAGGAAGCTCAAAAAGGAGTGGATGATTGGAAATAAAAAAAGCCCGGTGTCGTCGCACCGGGCTTTTTTTTATTTATTTCCTGCTTTTTGTTCTTCGTAATACTTTTTCAGGATACTATTGATTTTAATAATACCTCCATCGTATCCACTCAATTGCTTTACCAGGTTTAAATAAGAACTTATTTGCTGACCTTTGACAATTTTCCCGTCTTTCACCCAAAAGGTCCAGGACTCAGGGAAATTAATTTGGTCTACGAATGTTTCGGGGTTAGCCATTTTGGGTAAATCAGAAACCAGTCGGATTTGGAATATTGCCTTTTCATCATCAGCCGCCGCACTCATAATTTCTACTTTACAGTTTGGCAGTGCATTAAAGATGGTCATACATGGCAATTCAATCGCACGCATCCCAGTCATCTCCACATCTTCTGTGTCAATATGCTGATAATCCGACGCAAATAATTCCTGCAAGGGTGCAAGATTATTGGTTCCATACACCTCGGTAAAAAATCGGGTGGTTAACGCCAGGTTTTTCTCAGCCTGAATTTCTTTTTCTGATTTCTGTTGACAGGAAACGAGTAGTATCAAAAGCGCGAAAGTCAAAAATCTCATAACAAATTCGTTTAAAGGTCTACAGGATTTATTTCAATTATTTAATTACAATGGGAACAACCCGGTTCAAGGCAGGATTGTTTGAAGCTCTTATTTTAAAATAATAAAAGCCTCTTTCAATACTATCTAAATCAAGTTGTGTTGCACTAAACCCTGAGAATTTATAAACAGCTATCAAATTTCCGACAGAATTGAATAAACTCACCTCCAAATTGGAAATCAATTCTCTGGATTCTACATACACTTTTCCGCTGGAGGGATTGGGATATACTTTTAACAACTCCGAATTATCAATTAAAGTGCTACCTACCGTGCACGATGATACAAATCGGCTAAAAAAGGAGGCAAGATTCCTGGTTCGTAAGGCATAATTATCGATGGCATGACATGCAATGGCTGGATTAGTCGCTTGCTGAAGACAATTATAATTAAAATTAATGCCTTCAAATTCGAGTTCCGGCGTATTTTCTCCGTTTTGAAGCATTGCAGCAAGGGTATCCGCTATCGTATAACTTCCCCACACCACGGGACGATTTATTATTGTACCACAGTTAGCGGGGAATCCGGAATAACAGGTGTTATACCCTGCCAGCAATCTTCCGGTTCGATGTGGCACTATTAAATCACAAGCCTGATGGTACAGATATAAAGCTGGTTGTGGTTTTGCTGATCGAAAAATATTGTGAAATACGCCACCATAATAGCTAGCAACCCCTTTTATGGTAAAACTATCAATATAGGAGGTATGAAGACTTCCTTCTACACTTCCCATATTTGGCCTGGAAAGATCCATTTCATTTATCGAATTGGCCAGATTAAACTTTTTTATACAATTGTTTTCATATAAAGTATTGGGTGCCGGTGCATCCGGCATCATAGATACTATCCCATTTGGTATTTCATTATCTTCTAAAAATCCAACTCCTAAGGCAATGAAGGCCCCAGCACTTTCACCCAGAATAAAAACATTATCTGGATCAATTTCATATTGAGCTTTCTGCCCAACCAGGTAACGAATGGCACCTTTTACATCCTGTATACCCCTAAAATTGGCCCTGTACCACTCTGTCGAGTCCGTTGAATTAAAACAATTCCAATCGGCTACATTACAATTGACAAACCTGTCTGTGTGAAAAAGCCCCAATCGATAATTAATGGATGCTACAACATAACCTCTTTTGGCAAAATCTTCTCTGAAACGGGTTGCGTACCCTTCATCTTTATCACCCGCCATCCAGGAACCACCATGAATTACAATCAATAAAGGCCTTCCACAAACCGGAGGCTGGTCGTCAGTTGGAAACGAAATATCCAGCAATAGGGAATCTTCTGCTCCGGCAAAACCTGTCGCACTTCCATAATAGATATCATGTGAGGAAGCAATGGAATAATCCGTAGAAACCCAAGGTTGGGCGGCCAAAGGAAAAGGCATTAGCAAGAGGAATACAATCAGGTAACGCATGGTATGTGAACTTTAGGGCCTAAATAGGTTGTCTTAAAGGTACTTATTCTACAAGTTTTTAAACACCTGCCTAAGGGACATTATTTTTGGTACAATTCAATTTGATCCAGCAATTTTTCGGCCTCAGCCTTAGCCTCTTCCATCAAACCTTTATTTCTATATGACACCAGGATATAAAGGTTGATAGCCTTAACCAATTGCAATACTGTTTCAGGGTCGTCTAATTTTTCTTTTTGATAATTCTTTAAAAAAACGGGATAATCCAACTTTTCAAAGTCGAGTTTCACTACTGTATTAAATTGGGAAACATCCAATATTGCAGTCCCGGTTATCACCGGAAATGCTTCTTTATAAATCACATCCGTTAAATTATGCCGAATGGTTTCGGACCATTCTTCATTTTGCTGATAATAACGTATCAAATTGGAGCGCAATGCTTTATTCTGAATCAATTGCATTTGCCCACTGGAATTTAACTCCAAAAATGTACTATTGACTACCGGGAAAGTCCTGGTCTTCATCATTTTTTGAAGACGAAAATTAATACTGTCAACCTGTGACATGGAACCTTTCACTTTGAACTCATCCAAAACCTGCACAGCTTCTTTGGCACTGACCTCTAGGCTGCTGATATAATCAGTTAATGGCACCAATTGATTATTAATATCATCCGCAATCCTTTTCAAATAAATTTCCTCGGAAATAGCATCCTGTCGTGCCGCATTCCATGTATTGAGTTGGAGCGCTAATAAGATTCCTATTACCACCAATACTATTTCACCCAATGCATAAAAAAGATAATTGCTTAGCTTTTTTTCCTTGAAAAGTTGCTGGCGAATTCGTCTAAAAAATGGGAGCATTCTTTTTAAGTGAAGCTAAGGAAAAAACCGCAGTATGTGAGATTCCAATAAATACATAAACAAAGCTTATGAACTACATAATTAATATAAATAAATAATTATGTATCGGCGTTCTACCTTTGCGCCAACCAACACAAAAAAACATGAGTTTATCCCTCTTAATTGAGAATTTAACGAATCCTGCACTATTGTTTTTCATCCTCGGCCTATTGGCGGTAGCCGTAAAAAGTGACCTGGAAATCCCCGCCAATTCATCCAAGTTTATTTCCCTTTATTTATTATTTGCCATAGGGTTTAAAGGGGGACATGAACTGACCCACGAGACCTTTGACAGTCAAACGTTGGCTACCATCGCTTTTGGAATCGGTTCATCACTTATAATTCCTGTCCTTACTTTTATGTTATTGCGCAAAAAATTGGGTGTTTTCAACGCCGGAGCCATTGCAGCAGCTTATGGTTCAGTAAGTGCGGTAACCTTCGTAACGGCAGTAAATTATCTGGAGACACAGCAAATTCCGGTACATGGTCATATGGTAGCAGTCATGGCACTGATGGAGTCTCCTGCCATTATCATGGGACTTTTGCTTATTTCGATTTTTAATAAAAGTGAAGAAGGAAAAATTAAAAAAAGCCATGCAATCAAACACTCCTTTACGAACGGAAGTGTCTGGCTTATCCTGGGAAGTTTAATAATTGGTTTTATAGCCAATGAAAAACAAGCCCAGGGCATTGAACCTTTTACCAACGACATCTTTAAGGGTTTCCTGGCCATCTTTCTACTGGATATGGGTATCACTTCAGGCAGAAAAATCAAAGCTTTGATATCCAATGGTCCGGTTCCGTTTCTATTTGCTCTTTTGACACCGCTAATAATTGGCTGTATTGCAGCTTGCCTCACCGGATTTATAACCAGCGATATCGGGGACCGCTTGTTATTATCCATATTGGCAGCTAGTGCTTCCTATATAGCTGTACCTGCAGCAATGAAAATGGCAGTGCCTCAGGCAAATCCCGGATTGTATTTACCGATGGCACTCGCTATAACTTTCCCGGTAAACATCACCCTGGGTATGCCCCTTTATTTTTCAATTATTCAAATGGGCAATTTCGCATAAAGACCAACAGGTGTTCATTTCTTACCAAAAGTCAATGGATGGCATGGGTAGCTGGTCTTACCTTTGTGTCATCATTAAAAAAAAATAGAAATGAGCACCTTAAAATCTTTATCCAACAGACAAATAGCATTAGCAACAGGAATTTCAATCGTCCTTATGGCCGTACTGGCGGGGATGGTGATGGGCATGGTTCATACCCCCCTCATCGTACCTGAAAACCCTAGCCTTACTTACGGAAACCTAATATCGCAAACCACCACCTTTAGAATGGGAATCCTTGGCTGGACCGGTATTTTGATTACTGATATCATAGCCGCCTGGGGATTGTACCTCTATTTCAAGCCGAGAAATAACAGTTTATCACTTTTGGCAGGTTGGTTTAGACTAGCCTATGCAGCTATCCTTGGTTTTGCCATTGTACAACTAATAATTGTGGTATTGCTTACCCAGACCGGTACCGGCTGGCTAGAAAATCCAGGTGAAAAAGAATTCCTTACCATGCTGTTTCTGAATGGTTTTCAAAGCACCTGGTCCTTCGGATTAATCATTTTTGGATTGCACCTTTTGATCCTGGGATGGTTGGTTTGGAGTGACAAACTAATTTTAAAAATTCTTTCAGTACTCATTCTTATTTCAGCAGTCGGCTACCTATTAACTAATACTTTAAATATCCTGATGCCGGATTATGAAACTATAAAACCCACCTTGGAAACTGTTTTTATGTTGCCAATGGTATTAGGAGAAGTAGGACTGGCAATTTGGCTTATCATAAAAGGAGGCAAATAACATCAAGCCTTTTTCATCTGAATCCTTCGGCGTATACGGCTGAGGGATTCAGCTGTCATACCAAGAAAACTGGCAATCTGGTGTTGTGGGACCCGATTGGAAAGGTCAGGTCTCTCCTCAAGGAAATTCAAATATCGCTTTTCAGGGGATGCAATGATAAACTTGGCAAATCGGTCTTTTGTATCATTTAACTCCTGTTCGACCATTTTAGCCGTGACGGATTTTAGGATGGGAAATTTCTCATAGTTTTCCATGTCCGTTTTAGGATCACCACAAATCAGCGTACAATCTTCCATACAAACCAGATACTGGTCCGAAGGAGTTTGCTGGATATAATTAGTTGAGGAAATAGTACCGTATTGCTCCGTATAAAAACCGGTGGTTTTCTCTTCTCCGTCCTCCAGGCAATATTGCCGCACACAACCTTCCAACACATAATAACATTTGTCGGGCACTTCTCCTTCCCGCAAAATCATATCCCCTTTCTTTTTATCCACTATTGGAATATGCTCGCTAATGATTTCGACTTCAGAAGGCGATAACTCTGGAAATTGAGAAAGAAATTTTTGAAGTACCGGATGCATGTTTGCTTTTTTCAAACCATATAATAAATGGTTGAAAATACAATAAAAATTCAACCACGGTAAGATTACAACTTTTCCAACCCTTTTACGTCCTTGGCACTTGCTTCCATAATGCTGATGGCATATCCGCCACCTGGTGCACAGGTCTGGCTCAATTTTGAGCTTTTTGTAACCGCATATTTTTTGATTTGATAAGCCTGTGGATTAGTTGCATAATGTGCATCCGGAGCATCAGCATATACAGTGGCTAGATAAGTTTTGCCATCCTCCAGGAAATCAAAACTTATCTGGGAAGTTCTTTTTTCCTCATCGTTGGTCCTGCCTACAAACC
>JAGQWW010000075.1 GCA_020436955.1 Saprospiraceae bacterium
TCGTCGAGTAAAATGCACTTCATATACGTTTCTTTTGAAGGAATAGCGAAATAGCGATCTCGAATCGGTCGGCATTCGAGCTTTTTGTAAAAGTATGATTTTCAGGATAGAGCAATTGTAGTCTAGTAACGATATTTTCCAATCCTACTCCACCTACTTTATCCTTTTGAGCCTTTTTTACCAAATTGGATGTTGAAATTTTTAGTACAGTACTGCTTTCCTCAATTGTCAAACTGGCTGGCTCATCAGTATTACTCACCTCCCCGTGTTTAAAAATATTCTCAGCCAGGGTGATGAGCAAATATGGCGGAATGAGTGCTTCTCCTTTTTCCAGCTTAATATCCAATTTCAATTGTACCGGAGCTTTAAAGCGTAATGCCTGGAGGCTCAAATAATTTTTCAAGTGTTTTATTTCATCTTCGATAGGCACCAAATCCGCTTTTTCATACAACATATATCTCGTTAGCTCAGTCATTTTCAAATACGCTTCCGGTGCATCATCTGACTTTTCATAGACCAGCGTAAAGACATTATTTAAGGTATTAAAAAGAAAATGTGGATTCATCTGAGAACGCAAATATTTTAACTCTGCCTCTTTTTTTTGGAGGTTGAGTTCCCATATTTTTTGCTTGCTGTTCCAGTTATTTTCAAAGAGAAAAACAAGGAAACCTAAAGTAATATATCGAACTGCATAGAGATAATTGTCCCGGATATAATAGTTTAGGGTTGTACCCTCCACATAATTTCCATGTCCAAAAATCAGAGGAAAAATTGCCTCTTCCAACAGGTATCTAAACATGATAAAAAAGGCCAATACGGCTACCAGGCTGCCAACTAATTGTAAAATTTTATTGGAAGGATAAAATTTTTCAAAAGCACGCCTGGTGAGTTCCATGGTTATCAGCGCATAGATCAGATTGGAAATCTTAAAGATGCTAAACATATTGCCCGGCAACCAGAATGGACTGGCCATCAATTCCAATCCAAAAAGGTCCATAAACAGGATAATACCGTACAGCAGCAGGGTTTGTTTTTTAATCATATCCAAAAATAACACAATGCCCTTTCAAAAAGTGTCGATGTCTGCAAACCCGAAGATTTTATCTGCAAACAAGGAAACAGCCTTTCAAAGGTTTTGCAGATGAAATTATGGGATTGGAAGATTGTCCAAATTGGTGGAGGAATTCCAAACATACTTTTGGGTATTCCTTTAATTAAAATCTTCAATCATGAAAAATTTACTGCTTCTGATCCTGATAATGCTTGGCGGTCAAAACCTTATTGCTCAATACCCGGGATTTCCGGATCCAGATGAGTTTTTAGTAGATGGAAAGAAAAGGCCAAAGGTCCTGCTGGTTGGAAGTTTTCACTTTGCTTATTATAATCTGGACGCCCACAAGGTTGCTAAGGAGGACCAGATTGATATTTTATCGGCACAAAAGCAAAAAGAGGTGGAAGCACTTGTGGCATATATCGCAAAGTTTAAACCCACCAAGATTGCCGTTGAATCAGGCAGCAATACAGGTTACCTTATGAAAAAATACGCTCAATGGAAAGAGGGAACTGAAGCGATGGGAAAATCAGAAACACAACAACTTGGATTTAGACTCATGGATCAATTTGGCCTTGATACTATTTATGGTGTAGATGCAAGATCGGTAGCCAATGATTTATACTACGCAGAAGATTCAACGGTCATTCGACCTTACCTCGACGAAATCTTTGAAGATTATGATTATAAAAATAATGACCCGGTCACCAAACGGTACAAAAAGTACAGAAAAGCCGACGATGATCTAACGCTAACCCACCCATTGTTGGACTATTTTAAATACATGAACTCAGACAAGGTTCTCAATCGTGGATTTGGTGCCTATCTCAATGGCGATTTCACCAACGGAGACTATGATGGTGCCGACGCGCTGACTTTAAATTGGTACAACAGGAATTTGAGAATCTTAAGAAACATCCAAAACATCACGACGGATCCGGACGATCGAATCCTGGTAATTTTTGGAGCCGGACATATTGAGATATTAAAACACCTTTTTGAGTGTACCCCTCAATATGAACTGATTAAGTTTTTGGACCTTGAAAAGCAATAGCAGCCTAAGGCAAAACCTTCATTGAATCGAATAATTGATCACGATATCTTCCTCCAATTTGGAAGGACTCTTTACCTGTCAGGACCATGTTTTCTGACAGGTTTATTTGATCAATTGTTTTGATAGGAATCACGTAATTACGATTTACCTGCACAAATTCAGGCTTTGGAAGGGTCTCCATCAACTTGCTAAGGGAAGATTTAAATGAATAGGTTTGGTTGGAGGTAATTACATGGCAATAATTTCCTTCAGATCGAATACAACAAATGTCATTATGAGGAACCTTAAAAATGTGGTTTTTCTGACGAATAAAAAGGAAATCAAATCTTCTCATGAGCTTTCAATACTTTACCTAACATTTGAATGATGGAGCGAAAGCAAAAATAAAAATATCTGTAAATTCTTTACTATTTATTTTACAAATATCAAATATGCGTCTTCTTTTGTACATTGTATGATTGCAAAAAAGTTAAAATTGAAAGGGTATGAAAAACCGGATGCTTTTTGTTGCTGTAATACTGGTTGCTTTCCTTTTGTCGTCCTGTCAGCGCAAGTATACATGGGTTTATACCAACCATACACCCACATTTTTTGAAAAAAGAAATGATTTCGAAATTGGAGGAAGCATTTCTGAATTGGCACAGGCACATGTTGCCTATGCCATAACTGATAATTTTGGGATTAGATTTAATGGTGCTTTTGGCCGAAGGGACTCTTTTGATACTTTTACGACCGCCCCTAATGGCTTTGGTTTCCAAGAAAAAGGAGCTTCCTTTTATACAGATCTTGAATTTGCAGCCGGTTACTCAAAAAAATTGCACCCTAACTGGGTTTTCGAAACGTACGGAGGTATTGCCTGGGTTAACGCCAGAGAAAAAGGCATCCGAATAAACCAGTTAACACAGGAGGAAATAAGCTATACCAATCCTAAAGAATTTAAATACAATAGATTTTTCATTCAGCCTGCTATCGGTAAGGTGGGTAGTTATATAGACTATGGTGCCGGTGTTCGTTTTAGTTTGATTGATTACTATGATGATATTACAGATGTGATGGCCGAGCCATTTGTATTTGGAAGATGGGGGTTTGAATATTTAAAATTTATGACCCAGGCAAGTATTCGCTTAAATTCGCGGTACGGAAGTCATGAATACAGGGTTTGGCCCGTTAGTTTTGGGGTTGGAATTAATTTTGTTTTTCATCCTTCAATCCACGACAAAAAACCACTAAAAGATTAATCCATGATTAAAACACAAGCCGGAGATACACCTATAGAAAACCTTTTTGAAAGTCTTGATGATAAAAAGAAAAGCGATGCCCAATTCCTTCATGCGATGATGCAGGAAATAACCGGTGAACCGGGTAGCGTTTGGGGAAAGGACCTGATTGGATATGGAACTTATACCTATACTACGAGGTCAGGTGAAAAGAATGAATGGTTCCTTACCGGCTTTTCACCCAGGAAATCAAAGTTCTCCTTATACATCATTTCAGGGGTGGAAAGTGATCCGGATCTTATTGCAAAGCTGGGAAAATATAAAAATGGTAAATCTTGTCTTTATATCAACAAATTGGAAGATGTAAATATTGAAGTTTTGAAGTCCTTGATTATCAAGGGTTTCGAAGATATGAAGCAAAAATCAAAAGACGGAATTCAATATTAAATATTAATTTAATATGAATATTTTACTTTCAATTAAAATAAACTGGAATATCTCAGGAATATTCGTAACTTTGTCCCTGTAAATGAGTCATTTAATTTGGTTCGCAATTAAGTTATCTTCTTTTAGTATTCTTATCCTGCCTTCCTTTAAGTTACTCGCATTTTTTTCTTTTTTAATTTTTTATTGATGAACATTTTTGTAGCTAAGCTTAATTTTGACACTAACGAGTCAGGATTGCAAAACGCATTTGAACAATTCGGTGACGTTGATTCTGTAAAAATCATTATGGACAAATTCACTGGAAGATCTAAAGGTTATGGTTTCGTTGAAATGCCAAACGATGATGAGGCAAGAGACGCAATTGCAAACCTTAACGAGCAAGAACTTGATGGTAGAACCATCGTAGTTAAAAAAGCAGAACCTAGAGAGAACCGTGGCGGCGGTGGCGGAAGAGGCGGCTTCGGCGGCGGCGGAGGAAGAGGCGGTTACGGTGGAGGTAACAGATACTAAAATGTTGGGCATGGCCCACATTTGATGAACTAGAAAAGGCTTCCGAAATCGGAAGCCTTTTCTATTTTTACCCAAATCCTTATCTTACCATTTTTAACCTAAATTAGATACCTATGGATGATGCTGCCCAAACAATGATTCAGAATCTGCATGAAAAAACCGGCAAGTCTTTGGAAGAATGGATCGCCATTGTAAAAAAACAATCTTTCGAAAAGCACGGCCAAATTCTCAAATACCTGAAAACTGAATACGACTTCACCCATGGTTATGCTAATCTGGTTGCATTAAAAGCGAGAGAAGCCGATGCCGGTTCAGTTGAAGACAAAGATGATTTGATAAAGGAACAATTTGAAGGTAAAGAGCATTTCATTCCACTCTATGAAAAACTAATAAAAGGCATCCAAAAATTTGGGAAGGATGTGGAGCTGGCTCCTAAAAAGAAATACGTGAGTGTAAGGAGAAAGAAACAATTTGCAATGTTGACGCCTGCCAGCAAAACCAGGTTTGAGATTGGAATCAATCTGAAGGATCACCCTGGTAATGATACATTGCAGGCCATCAATAAGGCAAATGCAATGTGCAGCCATAAAATAGACCTTAGTACACCCGAAGAGGTTGATGCTTCCGTATTTGAATATTTACAAAAAGCGTATGAAGCTGCAGGATAACATCCCTTTTAAAAATTAGTAACCCACGGGTTGGTACCGTGGGTTACTAAATGAAACTCAATATTTATTAATTCATTATCACAAACTTCTTAATAACCCGCTCCTCTCCTATTCGCAATTCAAAAATGTAATTGCCCGCAGGAAGATATTCCAGGTTCAAAGAAAGGTTTTCTCCATTTATTTGTCCCTTGCTTTTCACCCGACCTGTAGAAAGTTCCATGATTGACCAATCAGCTTCCTTGTTTAGTCCCACATTTAGATCAACCTGAAGGTTTGAAACAACAGGATTTGGATACAACGAAACCTTATCGGAAATAGCATCAAGCTCATTTGCAGCAGTTATAGCACAGGTATCCTGGTATTCAAAGGCACCGATGTCCTTTCTTCCATCAAAAACATCCATACCTCTTTGGTCTTTGTTAGTATTCGCGGGGTTGCCATTATTGATAGCTGCACTTCCACAAACTAATGCATGTGTTCTTGTTGCACCGCCATTATCAGAAAGTGAATCCAACATAGGGTCAACAGGCATATTGCTGGTACCGACTACATTGGTTTGGTCTACTGCAAAAACGGTACTGTTATCGATTCCAATAAAATTGTATCCACCGGAGGTAAAAGATCCCATAATAAACAGGTCTTTGCTATCAATGGTAGATTGGTTCCCGGCAATAATTGAACCGGTAAACATTAGGTTGGCTCCGGCATTATTTTGCACTAATCCGCCGGCCATCATTTGAGAGCTATTATTAAATATGGTACAATCCTGTAGTTGAAGCATTCCTTCATTGTGGATACCACCACCGGCCATGGTTGCTGTGTTGCCTGAAATAGTAGATGAGGTTAGTTCAAGTGAACCAGTTAACGTATTATGGATACCACCTCCTGTTCCCTGACCGGTTGAGACTGTATTTTCTGCTACAGTTATAAACTGCGCTTCAATGGTTCCACCTACATTATAAATACCTCCTCCACTAGTATTTGCCGTATTACCAGCTACTTCAATGTTGGAAAGAGTCATTAGACCAGTCCCATTCCATAATGCTCCTCCAGTTCCGCCGGCGGTATTACCAGACAACCATCCACCGTCGTATGAGAATTGGCCTTCACCGCTTATGTGCACTGCACCTCCATTACCCGGGTTTGTACCTGCATTATTGCCCATGAAATTGCAATTCTCCAATTGCACACTTCCGCTAACACCTGCAGCATCCTCAATAGCACCTCCTGCGCGTGAGCTGGTATTGTTTAAAAAGTTACTTCCATTTACTGACAAACTTGCACCGGTATTATTAAAGATAGCTCCTCCGCTACCTGAAGTACCATTGGCTATATTTCCGGTAAAATTAGAACTGCCGGTAATCTGGATGGTGCCTGATCCATTATTGTAAAGTGCGCCTCCACCCTGATCAGGATCATTTCCAGATGCAATGTTTGCTTCAAATGTTACATCAGCAATTGTCATCAAACCACTACCGTTCCAAAATCCTCCACCTTCAACTGCAAGGTTTCCTTCAACCATACCACCTGAAATTGCAATATTTCCAGGGCCTGTAATGTGCACTGCACCACCATTTCCAGGGCTCGTGCCGGCATCATTATCAAGGAAATTACAATTCATCAATGTAATCATACCATCCACTCCTGATTGGTCTTCAATAGCACCACCGGCTCTGTTGCTGGTATTAGCATCAAAACTGGCACCCATAATTTCAAGGGAAGCAGCTGTATTATTAAAAATAGCTCCTCCACTTCCGGATGTACCATTGGCCAGGTTTGCTTCAAAAGTAGTATTGCCATCAACTCGAATGGTTCCATTGCCATTATTGTATAAAGCGCCTCCGCCCTGGTCCATGTCATTACCTGTTGCGATGTTTCCTGTAAAGATTACATCACTTATAGTCATAATTCCGGCGTTATTCCAGAAGGCTCCACCTTCTACGGCGATGTTATTTTCAGCTTTGCCGCCTTCAATGGAAATACTTCCATTTCCGGAAATATGAATAGCACCTCCATTACCCGGAGCAGAGCCTGCATTGTTATCTTCAAAGCTTACATCCACAAGGGCAACCATGGTTGCATCACCTGATACATCTTCGATTCCTCCACCTGCACGGTTGGCTATATTTCCACGTATACTGGAATTGGATACCCTGAGAGTTGCTCCTACGTCGTTTAGTATTCCTCCTCCGCTACCGGAAGTTCCGGTTGCTGAATTTCCAACGATCATTGTATTGTTTTCAATGGCTACAGTACCGCTCAGGTTGAATACTCCTCCACCTCCCTGGTCAGCGGCATTTCCCATTGCTACATTACCATTAATCATTACATTATTGATAGTCATAAGTCCGGCACCGTTCCAAAGTCCACCACCTTCAAGGCTGGCTGTATTATTGGAAACTACGCCACCTGTAATATTCAGATCTCCATTTCCACTAATATGGATGGCACCACCGTTGCCCGGATTGCCCATTGTAAGATTAGAGTCCAATCTTACCTGCACAATGTTTACAACACTTGCATTGCCGGAAGCATCTTCGATTCCACCTCCTGCTCTTACAGAAGTATTGGAAACTATTGTAGAATTCTCAACTGATAGCGTACCATTTGCATCATTTAGGATACCTCCACCACTGCCGGAAGTACCATCAGCGATATTGGTTTTGATAACTGTATTGCCTGAAATAGAAACGGTTCCTCCGGCATTGAATACACCGCCACCACCTTGGTTGGCATCTGCACCACTCGCAATATTACTTTCAATGGTTACCCCGGCAATGGTCATGGTTCCAGTACCATTCCATAAGCCACCCCCTTCGGCAGCAGCAACATTGTCAATAACAATACCACCGGAAATATTCATATCACCTGAGCCGGTAATATGGATACCACCACCGTTTCCAGGGTTTGAACCAGTGGTATTTCCTTCAAGTCTTACATTATTTAATACACACGTAGTCGCATCACCTGACACATCCTCAATACCTCCACCGGCACGGTTAGAACTATTGAAAGAAATAGTAGCGCCATTTACCATTAGGGTTCCGCCTGCGTCATTAAGGACACCACCACCACTACCGGAAGTTCCATTGGCCATATTACCGGTAATGCTCGTTTGATTGCTAATCATAACTGTACCACCTGCATTAAACACACCACCACCGCCATTATCAGCAGCATCTCCGCTAGCGATATTATTTTCAATCCTAACACTATCCAGTGTCATTAAACCCGTTCCATTCCACAAAGCACCTCCTTCTGCAGCTGCAGTGTTGGAAGCATATAAACCACCATGAATGGAAATATTACCAGCACCGGTGATATGTATGGCCCCTCCATTTCCCGGGGCATTACCTGCAGCATTTTGAGTCATTACAGCACCGTTTACCTGGATCATTCCATTCACACCAGAATTGTCTTCCAGTGCTCCACCGGCTCTCATTGCAGTATTTTGAGTAAAAGTACCTCCATCGATGGTCACATTACCACCATTAAGGTTTAGCACGGCACCACCACTGCCGGAAGCTCCGATTGCACGGTTGGTATCAAAAGAGCAAAAAGCAATTTCAAGACTTCCACCATTGTTGAAGATAGCCCCTCCTCCGGTTGTAGCCATGATACCCTCTGCAATATTGGTTTCAAAATTTACATTTTCCAGCCTTACTGTACCGCCATTAATAGCAATGGCACCACCACTCATCATAGCGGTGTTGTCAGTAAAAGTAGAAGACTCGATGAAAACATTTGCATTGGCTATTTCAATTGCTCCCCCATTAAACATGGAAGCGCCATTTTGAAATTGCAATCCGGATATGGAGATATCTGCATTTCCATCAAAGGAGAAAACAGAAGAAACCGAACCACCGGATAGAATGGTTTGGCTGTTACCGTTGCCCATAAAAGTCAGGGACTTGTTCACTTCAATAGTTGAGGCGACCAAAATTGGAACACCATCTAAAAGATTATCAAAAGCGATAGTATCGCCTGATGCAGCCAGAGCAACTGCTGCTCGCAAGGAGCCTGCAATATTATCGGTTGAAACAGTTACAGGAATAACCCCTGCATGCATTCTCGGCAGCGCCAGGAACGAGCAAAGGAAAAATAAAATGTACAGTGTACAACTTCTGGGTTTCATATTCATTGGTTTTTTAAGGTTCAATAGTATCTACGAGGAATATGAGCCTCCCGGATTTTTGCCTTTTAAAATTTATGATGATTTTGTGTGTTCGAACCTTACATTTTAGCCAGCCATGGAAATGTGTAAAAATTGTTACATCAGTATTTGACTGGCTTATTATTTTTTATTTCCAAAGGGAATTATTTTTAAAAAAGTTTGGTTTAACAGACATGAATTGGGACTTACCTAACTTAAAAAGTGCAAGTCTTGATTAGAATGATGATTTCACATTACCTAAAACCTCTACTACAATGGACTTTTTTGAAAGCAACAAAGCATCGTGGAATAAATGGACAACCGTAAATTTTGAAAGCGACTTTTATGATGTCCCCGGATTTTTAAAAGGAGAAAATTCACTTAAAGAAATAGAACTAAATCTTTTGGGTGATGTGTCCGGAAAATCCATCCTTCATCTTCAATGTCATTTTGGAATGGATACCCTTTCCTTGGCTCGAATGGGTGCAACTGTAACCGGTGTAGACCTTTCTGATGAGGCTGTAAAAAAAGCAAGGGAATTAAACGAAAAATTGGGACTTGCCGCTCGCTTTATCAATTGTAATGTCTATGATTTGCCGAACCATTTAGACG
>JAGQWW010000076.1 GCA_020436955.1 Saprospiraceae bacterium
ATACTTCATACCTCCTACCTCCCCATTCCTCCTTCCTTCCATTGGACAATTACTTGGATCAGACTATCGCTTAAGGGCTCTTTTTTACTTTTAAAAGGCATAAATTCTAACTTGGAAGGGTCCAATTGGATACGGCCTATGATATCGTCAATATTGGTTTTTACGGCACTATAGGTGTCCAAAAATTTCTTTTTACCCTTATCGGGAAAATGGCAAGGGCTACATCTTTCAGCGATAATAGGTGCAACATCCCTTTCATAAGAGACCGCATTTACATCGGTAGTGGTCTTTTTTGAAACGGAGCAAAATGGTAAAACCACGAAGGAACAAAACAGGGTGAGAATAAATAATTTACGCATGAGAGTTAGTTTTTCAATTGAAAATGAGCACTTTAGGTTCAATTAAAAACCTGGAAAATTAAACTTGCAGGCATTTAAAGGTAATAATTTTACGAATTTATTTTTGCAATCAAATGGCTGGAAAAACCTTTCCTACCTTTGCATGTTTCTGATACTAGACACACAAAACCATCGCATTAACAAAACGGAACGCATGATTGCAATAATCACCGGAACCAACCGTCGAAAAAGTGAAGCTCTGACTTTTGCAAGGATTTATCAGGACGAGATCGAAAAACAAACAGGAGAAAAACCACTAATTGTAAATCTTGAACATATTCCCGGCAATCTTTGGCACCCGGACATGTACGATTCAGACAAACAAGCTCCTGAGATAATCCAAATTCAGGATGAAGTGATGATTCCGGCTGAAAAACTGGTTTTTGTAGTGCCTGAATACAATGGAGGTTTTCCAGGTGCCCTAAAATTATTTCTGGACGCCCTTTCTGTAAGAGAATACAAGAAAACTTTTAAAGGGAAAAAAGCATTATTAGTAGGTATTGCTTCCGGAAGAGCAGGAAATCTTCGTGGATTGGAACATCTAACCGGAATCCTAAATCATGTTGGCACCATTGTGCTCCCTAATAAACTTCCCATTTCCAGTATAGAAAAACTACTGGATGGCAGGGGTCAACTCAAAGACGAACCAACAAAACAGGTAATCACCAAACACGTAGAAGAGTTTTTAGCATTTTAAGTCAATTCCATGGCATTGCTGAGCATAGATTATTTGAAAAACAGTGAATTGTTGCAGTCAAAATGCGACGATGACAAGTGTTGGTTGTTGGACCCGATTCGAAAGAAATATATCTCAAACGAACCTGAAGAATTGGTCAGGCAATTGGTGATCTGGTATTTGCATAAAGACCTGGGCTATTCCAAAAACTTTATGTCGATAGAAAAGACCATTAAAGTCAATAAACTCTGTCGACGCTATGACTTATTGGTCTTTGACAAAACCCACCAGCCAAAAATATTGGTCGAATGCAAAGCGCCTCACGTGGCTATCAATGAAAATACCTTTCGCCAGATTGCTTACTACAATTTACCCCTCCAGGTCCCTTATCTAATGGTCACCAATGGCATAAAAACCTACTGCTGTGCCATGGATTATGAAAATGAGACTTATGAGTTTATCACATTTATTCCCTCTCCTGAATAATAATACCTACAATTGGGATTCAAAATAGCTTTTGAATTTGCTAACTTTGAGGTCCTAAATATTTAGTCCCCTGAAATAGCGTTAACCAAATAAATCCTACGGTATGAACCAGGAGAAAATTTTGATCACAGGCGCCAATGGCCAAATTGGAACTGTGTTGACTGAAGCGCTGCAAGAGCGTTATGGTGTGGATAATGTAATCGCAACTGATTTGAGGCAACCGGAACACCAGCAGGGTATCTTCGAAGTATTGAATGTACTGGACGGGGAGAAAATGGATCACCTTGTTCAAAAATATAATGTCACTCAGATCTATCATCTTGCGGCTATCCTTTCTGCAAGTGGAGAGAAAGATCCAAGAGGCACCTGGAAAATCAACATGGACGGTTTGTTCAACGTGTTGGACACTGCCAAAAACAGAAACGTTTCCAAGATTTTCTTCCCAAGCTCAATCGCTGTTTTTGGAAAAGACACTCCTAGAGAATTTACCCCTCAAAATACGGTCATGCTCCCTACTACTGTGTACGGTATCAGCAAAGTAGCCGGTGAATTGTGGGGTCAATATTATTTTGAAAAATACGGATTGGACGTTCGTTCTATCAGATATCCGGGTATTATTGGTTACCAAAGTTTGCCGGGTGGCGGTACTACTGATTATGCAGTAGATATTTATCATAAAGCAGTGAAAGGCGAGCACTTTTCCTGCTTTTTGAAAGAAGGTACCACCTTGCCGATGATTTACATGCCGGATGCCATCAGAGCTACGATCGAATTGATGGAAGCACCTGCTGAAAAAATCACGGTTCGAACCAGTTATAACCTCGCAGGTATGAGCTTTGCTCCTGAAGAAATTGCAGAAGCTATACAGCGCAATATCCTAAGTTTCCAGGTTAGTTATGACCCGGATCCGCTGCGACAATCCATCGCAGAAAGCTGGTCAGCATCTATCGACGATAACCAGGCAAAACAAGATTGGGGTTGGCAGCCGGAATATGACCTGGAAACCATGACCAGGGATATGATAATGAACCTGGAAAAAAAATACGCAGTCGTATAAACCTCCTTTATGTTTAAAAAGAATTCAATTGTCTCCGGCCTTTTGGTCGGAATCATTCTTCCAATAGTAGCTTTCGCTCTTATGTATGGTCTTTTTGAATGGATCGAATCGATGGGAGCGGGAAAAGAAAACACCCTTTTTTCAAAAGACTTCCGTTTGCGTACGCTAGGTATTGTTTCCATCGGTCTGAATGCATTTCCCATGAATATTGCTTTTAAGAAAAAGCAAACACAAACCATGCGAGGCATTGTCATACCAACCTTTATCTTTGTTGTGGCCTGGTTACTTTATTTTGGAAAATCTGTTCTATAATCAGATTTTTTTGAACAAAAAGCCTGGTTTGACTTTGATAATGATGGAAAATCCATCAAAAATCCCTTTTTGTATATGACAGGTAATGAATTAAAAATAGAACTGCGTAATCTTCAATTGAGTGATTACGAGCAGTTGAAATCTTCTATGATAGAAGCCTACTCAGGGCTAGAAAATTCCTTTTGGAAAGAGGAAACCATTGAAAAGTTATTGGATATTTTCCCGGAAGGCCAACTTTGTGTCCTGGTAAATGGCAAGGTAGTCGGCGCAGCCCTTTCCATTATTGTCGACTATAAAAAATACGGTAACACCCATACCTACGCTGAAATCACTGACAATTACAATTTTGGAACCCACGACCCCAAAGGAGATGTTTTATATGGCATCGATGTCTTCGTACATCCCAATTATCGAGGTATGCGATTGGGTCGAAGACTATACGACGCAAGAAAAGAACTTTGTGAAGCTTTGAATTTGCGTGCCATCATTTTCGGTGGCAGGATTCCCAACTATGAAAAATACTCCGACAAGTTAAAACCCCGACAATACATTGAGAAGGTAAAGGAAAAAGAAATTCACGACCCGGTACTTAATTTCCAGTTGGCCAATGACTTCCACGTGCGTAAAGTCTTAACCAATTACCTGGCAGGTGACACACAATCAAAGGAATTTGCCACGCTTTTGCAATGGGACAATATTTATTATGACAAGGAAGACTTGCTGATAAAACCGAAACGTACGTATGTGCGAATCGGCGCTGTGCAATGGCAAATGCGTCTTTTTAAAAATTTTGACGCCCTTGTAGAGCAGGTTGAATACTTTGTTGACGCGGTGAGTGACTACAAATCTGACTTTATCCTTTTCCCGGAATTATTTAATGCCCCTTTAATGGCTGAATTTAACCATCTGGGCGAAGCTAAAGCCATTCGCGGATTGGCAAAATATACGGAACCGCTGTTTGAAAAATTCAGGGAATTTGCAGTTTCCTACAATGTAAATATCATCACAGGTAGCATGCCTTACATGGAAGGCAACAACCTTTACAATCGTACCTACCTCTGCCGTAGAGATGGATCTTACGAAGTATATCAAAAGATACACCCTACTCCATCTGAAAGAAGAGACTGGGCCATGGTTGGTGGAGACTCCATCAAGGTTTTTGATACGGATTGTGGTAAAATCGGGATTCTCATCTGTTACGATGTTGAATTCCCTGAACTCGCACGACTATATGCCCAGGAAGGCATGGAGATATTGTTCGTACCATTCCTAACAGACACCCAAAACGGGTACAATCGAGTAAGAAGATGTGCTCAGGCCCGAGCAGTAGAAAATGAATGTTACGTAGCCATCGCCGGCTGTATTGGCAATTTGCCAAAGGTCAACAACATGGACCTTTGTTACGCCCAATCAGCTGTCTTTACACCCTCAGATTTCCCTTTCCCTACCAATGCAATAAAGGCAGAAGCTACTCCCAATACAGAGATGATTGTAGTAGCCGACATCGACCTTGAACTCCTAAAGGACCTACATGAATTTGGAAGCGTCCAAACCATGAAAGATAGAAGGACCGACTTGTATGAGGTGAGATTGAAGAAGAACTAGTTGCTAGTTGCTGGATGCTTGTTGTCTTTTCTTTTCTAAGAAATGTCCCGTGAACCTTATACAACATACATTATTGCGCATTCCCAATATTTGATTTATTTAAAGTAAAATCATCCAGCATCCAGTGACAAGTAACCAGCATCCAGCTTCCAATCCCTACTTAAACCTTATCGCCTTCACCGGTGAAATTCTCGTAACCAGGTAGGTGGGTATGATTAGAAACAACAGGGTGATGAACATGGTACCCAGATTGAGTAACAAAATAGTGCCCCAATCAAAATGAATGGGCGCTACGTTGAGGTAATAATCAGCTTCTGAGAGCTTGATAAAACCGAAGGTCTTTTGCAGGAAACAGATACCAAGTCCAATGAGGTTGCCCCAAAACAATCCCATAGCCATAATATACCCTGCGTAATACAGGAATACTTTGCGAATGCCCCAATTGGTTTCGCCCAATGATTTCAGGATGCCAATCATATTGGTCCGCTCCAAAATCAAAATCAAAAGGGCCGTAATCATATTGATGATGGCAACGATTAACATCAATACCAGAATAACCACTTCGTTAAGGTCCTGCAAAGCCAGCCATTCGAAAATAGCAGGAAATTTCTCCCTGATAGTCTCAGCGTATAAAGTATTGGGAAGGATATTAAAGTACAGGTAATCTGCCAAAACATTCAAGTCTTCGCGGTAATCCACTTCCACTTCAAATCCTGCTACCTGATTTTCGGTCCAGCCTAAAATTTGCTGAATATCTGCAATATCTACAAGGGCAAACTGTTTGTCATACTCTTCCAGACCGGTTTTATAAATACCACTGATGGTAAAGCGCCTTGGAACAGCTTCGCCGTCAATAATGAAATGGATAATAAAACGATCACCTACTCCTATTTCGAGGCGGTCCGCAGTTTGTCTGGAAATTAATATGGGGCGTTCCTCTGTTTTTTCACCGGGTTGAAAGATTTCCCCTTCTTTTAGATTCTTTTTTAAAAAATCCCAATTAAAATCTTCCCCGACACCTTTTAAAAGGATGCCTTCTATTTGCTTTTTGGTCTGAATGATACCCGGCAAAATGGCAAAGGATTGTACATGGCTGAATCCACCCAAAGTCGATTTTTCAACATCCGTATTGGGAATGGTGACCCCTAAAATTTCCATCGGACCATCATAACTTACTGATGCTGTATGCTCCAATTCTTTTAAAAAAGGCTGGTCCTTGTCGATGGGTTGGGTTTCAAACAGCGAACGATTCACCTTGGCATCAGTG
This sequence comes from Saprospiraceae bacterium, assembly GCA_020436955.1. GTDB lineage: Bacteria > Bacteroidota > Bacteroidia > Chitinophagales > Saprospiraceae > JAGQWW01. The sequence goes on from JAGQWW010000076.1 coordinate 5,802, forward strand.
ATATGAATATGCCCCCAAAAGCCGAAAACTTTACCGGTGATTTCCTTTTTAAAGCCTGACATCATGGAGGTGGTTACCAACATAACTGTCAAACTAAGCGCCACTGCAGCAGTAGCAATCACTATAATCAGCCTGGTAAAAGACTGTTTACCGGATTTAGCGACCCGCAATGCAAGAAATCGTTGAAAGTTCATTGAATGAAATATAGGGCGAATATCCAAAGCCCATAGCATAGAATGAAATATGCAACTGATTTTTTATAGTGCTAATTTTTACATGAAGCAGGATTAAAATACCTTTGCCGCTTCTTTTCCAAAAATGGAAATGGAACTAATTAAAAAAACACCAGGTTTTATCAATTCAAATACGAAAGATGAATTTCATAGAAGAATTACAATGGCGAGGTATGTTGCACCAGGCAACCCCTGAAGTGGAAGCGCACCTGAACAGCGGAAAAAGGATCGGTTACATCGGCTTTGACCCTACTGCTCCTTCCCTAACCATTGGGAATTTTGTCCAGATTATGATCCTGAAATTTTTCCAATTATCCGGCCACCAGCCTATTGTTTTAATGGGTGGCGCTACCGGTAGAATTGGTGACCCGTCAGGAAAAGACAAAGAAAGAGACCTGAAGTCTTTTGAAGAATTGGACGCCAACCTGGCAAGACAGATGGAACAATTCAAAAAGTTCCTGGATTTCGATTCCGCTGACAACAAAGCGCTGGTAAAAAACAATTACGACTTCTACGCCAGCATGAATGTGTTGGAGTTTTTGCGTGATATCGGAAAAAACATCACCGTAAATTACATGCAGTCCAAAGATTCGGTAAAAACCAGATTGAGTGGTGACGGAGAAGGCATGAGTTTTACAGAATTTAGTTACCAGGTATTACAAGGCTACGATTTTGTACACCTATATAATAATGTCGGCTGTACCATTCAGATGGGTGGTTCGGACCAGTGGGGCAACATTACCTCGGGTACTCATCTGATTGGTAAAATGTTGGAAGACGCTAAAGCATATGCGGTTACCACCCCGCTCTTGACCAAAGCTGATGGAAGCAAATTTGGAAAATCTGAGGAAGGCAACATCTGGCTCGACCCGGATATGACCAGCCCTTACAAATTCTACCAGTTTTGGATCAACTCCAATGATGCTGATATTCCAAAATTCATCCGCTACTTTTCTTTGAAATCAAGAGAAGAAATCGAAGCTATGGAAAAAGAGATGGAAGGAAATCCACAAGCCCTCAAAAGAGCCCTGGCTGATGAACTGACCGCTCGCGTCCATAGCCCTGAAGAATTGGAAACCGTAAAAGCGGTAACAGAATTGCTTTTTGGAAAAAATGCTAGCAAAGAGTCCTTGTTATCGCTACCCGAAAAGGCCCTGGAAACCATCGGCGGAGAAATCCCAAAATTCCAGGTAGCAAAATCAGACTTTGAAAACGGTACCGACATCACAACTTTACTTACTGAATTGACCAGCATGCTACCTTCTAAATCAGAAGCTCGCAGAGCTATCCAAGGAAATGCAGTAAGTGTCAACAAAGAAAAAGTAAACCAACTGGACGAAGCTATTACAGCCGCCAACCTACTCCACGGCCGCTTCATCATGGTTGAAAATGGTAAGAAAAATAAGTTTTTGATTGAGGCGGTGTAGAGATGGAGGATGGAAGATGGAGGATATTTACGAGTGACGAGTGACGAATTACGAATTGTTTCTATCCTTTATCTTCCATCCTTCATCTTCTATCCTTTCAAAAAATCCTTCAAATCCTTAAAAATCCCATCCTGATCAATCCTAATCAATCCTAATTACTTTACCACCGCTCCATCCGTTCTCAGCAACTATTTTGTAGGTTAACAGGCCGGCTAGGGAAGCTGGAACAGCAATAGTCAGGAATCTTTCCTGTTGTGGATAGAAGTTCTCTTTATAAATGACTTTTCCATTTAGGTCGAATAATTGGATGGTGGCTTTACCTTCCATAGTTCTTACATCAAATGTAAGTTGGGATGTAAATGGATTTGGGAAAACATTTACAGGAAGATTTTCATCCTTAACTTCAATTGCAGAAGTATAATTCAAAGCTGCCAAAACAGCATTATAAACATTGATGCGACCGTAACCATACAAATGGTTTGGAACATTTTGGCTGGATAGACCGCCACATGTTGTAGTATCAGTCTTTGGATCAGCCGTTTCTTTTAATATGGTTTCAATTGCTTCTACATCACCCGCGATAGCCGGATTTGCTGAAATAATAAGTGCGACTGCTCCGGCAACATGAGGGCCGGCCATACTTGTACCACTGAAAGAAGCAAATCCATCTCCAATGGTTGAAGAAAGAATACTTACCCCTGGTGCAGAAACATCCGGCTTCAATCGATTGCTACCATCGATGGTAACAGGACCGCGGCTACTAAATCTTGCAATTGTATCATTGCTTGCTGTAGCACCTATTGAAAATGAATTAGTGAAAATAGCTGGTGGTCTTGAGACAGTTTCACATCCACTGCTACCAAAGTTGCCGGCCGACACTACAACTACTACCCCTGCCGCTTTCAAATTATCAACCACCGTTTCCATGAATCCGGAATTAGCAGGATCACAACCTTCTGAAATAGAGCAATACCAGCTATTATTGATTACGTGTGGAGACATATCCGGATTGGGATTTTCATCATTCAAATCAGTTGGGGCTAAAAACCATTCAAAACATTCCATATAGGAAGCCGGTGAACCATTGCCACGTTCCATATTACGACAACCAATCCATCTCGCATCCGGAGCTACACCATAATAGTCATCACCATTGCTTCCAACCATAGTACCCATCGTATGTGTACCGTGATTGTTATCGTCACAAGGCTCATTGATACTCAAGCCACAAGGGTTTAAGCTATCGCCTGCCAAGGGGCTGATTTCATGAATACCATCATGCCAGTTATAATTATGGTCCGGTGCATCGGTGCCTCTGTATCCTCTGTATTTTGGTTTCAAGATAATATGGTCCCAGTCGTATCCTGTATCCTGTCCAGCTACCGTCACTCCTTCTCCGGTAAAACCGGCTTTCCATACCAAAGGCGCCTGAATCATATCCAATCCCCAGTTAAGGACATTGGTATCGCGCTGCCCAACTACATCCATATCTACCGGTCCATCGAGCGGGCTGTAAGTATTTTCATAAATATTAGAAACGGAAGGTAGATTGGCTAAAGTAGCTGCTACATCAAAATCTGCAACTGTATAAATACAGTTAACAACTTTATATGCATGGTAATATACTCCTGCTTGTTCCAAAACCGCCAATACCTCACCTTGTGTTGCATCTGCAGTTTTATTCAACTGATTCCAAACATAACGGCCTTTTTCTGCTTTGGTAGAAAGGCGGTAAGCACCAGATAGGTCTGCTTGTTCTGACAGCATGATAATCATTTCATGCTGGCCACCATTTTCCAACTTTTCTAATAAAGGTGGATAGGTTTTTAAGGTCAGGTTATTTTGAGAAAAAGCAAATCCTGTTGCAAACAGGATGAGGAAAAGGGTAGATATTAATCTTGGCATTGTAGAAACTATTTGTGTTCAAAACTGGTTACCTTCCATGAGTAACATTTCCGGCACCGCAAGTTAATCGAAATAAGTGGGCGAATCCTGTAATTTTTGTCACTATAAATGATTTGTCAGGGCAAAAACGAAATTATTTCAACAGAAAATAAAATACCTTTGCCGGAGCTGCAAACGAAAAGAAGACAAGAAAATGGAATCAATCAGGCAAAAGCAGGTATCAGAATTGGTAAAGCGTAACATCAGTTTAGTGTTACAAGATGAAGGTCGTTACATATATGGCCCCGAACCATTGGTAACAGTTACCAATGTA
>JAGQWW010000077.1 GCA_020436955.1 Saprospiraceae bacterium
GAATTACAAGTACTATAAAAACCTGTATGATAATGCCTTGGGTAACTTCAAATCCATGATTCGTGCAATAACCCTGGATCATGCTATGTTGCATTATCTCAACAACCAATACAATAGTGCACAACAGCCGGATGAAAACTACGCCCGCGAATTGCAGGAACTGTTTTGTATTGGTAAAGGACCCGATGCTCAATTTACAGAAGAAGATGTACAGGCAATGGCACGGGTGTTGACCGGTTGGCGTTACGATTATGCAACGGACCAGACTGTCTTTGCCTTCTGGGCACATGATGCCAATGACAAACTGTTGTCTTCTTTTTATGGAAATGCGGTCATAACCGGACGAGCAGGTACGGCTGGAGCTGAAGAATTAGATGATTTATTGGATGTTATATTTGAGAACAATGAAGTAGCAGCTTTTGTATGTCGCAAATTGTACCGCTTCTTTGTTTATCATGAAATAGACGATTTGACCGAGCAAAACGTCATCCAGCCATTGGCCCAGGTTTTCAGGGACAATGATTATGAAATGATGCCGGTTTTGGAAACGCTTTTCAAAAGTGAGCACTTTTTTGATACCCTCAACAGGGGCGCAATTATTAAAAGTGGACTCGATTACGTGTTGGGAAGTATGCGTGAATTCAAAACACCGCTACCTAATCCATCCATGCTGTCAGACAATTACCAACTTACCGGAACGCTGGTGTATTTCTGTGCGCTCATTCAGCACAATCTGGGAGACCCACCAAATGTATCGGGTTGGCCGGCTTATTATCAACTACCACAATTTGACAAACACTGGATTTCTACCAATACCCTACCATTCAGGTTGCAATATGCCGACCTGATGTTGGCCAACGGTATACCTACAGACAATCATGTAGCACCATTTGATGTAATTGAAACTACCAAGCTTATACCAGATGCAAGCGACCCCAATCTGCTTATCGATAATGCGGTGAAGTGGTTGTACGGCATTGAGGTATCTGCCGGTGTGAAACTTGTATTGAAGTCAATCCTGCTTTCAGGGCAGTTGACAGATTACTATTGGACCAATGCCTGGGTACAATATCTGGACGACCCCAACGACGCAATGAAACGGGAGACCGTGCAGCGAAGGTTGTTAGGTTTTTATTATTACCTGGTTCATCTGGAGGAACACCACCTCTGCTAAAAGAACCGGATTGTAAAACCTTTTCCACACCAAGAAACTTAAAAAAATGCTTCGTAGAAATTTCCTTAAAAATACAGCCTTAGGCACGGTTACAATTCCAGGTTTAGTGAATGGTTTTTCCTTTGGAATGAATCGTCCTTCTCCTTTTCAAAAAATGTTGTCCAACTTTTTGACCGATACTGATCATGTTTTGGTGCTGGTTAGAATGGATGGTGGAAATGATGGATTGAATACGGTCATTCCTTTGGATCAATATGATAAATTGGCGGTAGCCAGAAGTAAAGTAATCCTCCCCAGGAATAGTTTATTGAACTTAAATGGTCGGGACGACGTAAAGCTTCACCCTTCCATGACCGGAATGCAAGCTTTATACAATGAAGGCAAGTTGTCCATCATTCAATCTGTAGGATATCCGAATCCAAACTTCTCCCACTTTAGAAGTACGGATATCTGGATGACTGGTGCTGACTATAATGAAGTACTGACCACCGGTTGGATGGGTCGATACCTGAATTACGAATACCCTAACTTTCCACAGGGTTTTCCAAATGCTGATATGCCGGATCCGATTTCTATCGAGCTGGGTGCATCGCTTTCATTGACTTTCCAGGGACCTGGTGCTGGTATGGGTATGTCAATTGCCAATGCAGACACTTTCTACAATCTTGTACAAGGTATTCAAACACCTGCGCCGAATACACCTGCAGGAAAACAGCTTGAATATGTGCGATTAATAGCGCGTCAGTCCAATGATTATGGTACCGTAGTGACCGCTGCCTATGACAACGGCACCAATAGTGCAACTTATCCTAATGCAGGCACCAATAACCTGGCAGAGCAATTGAAAATTGTAGCAAGGTTGATCAGCGGAGGTTTAAAGACGAGGGTTTACATGGTGAGTATTGGAGGTTTTGACACACACGATGCGCAGGTAGATCCAAGCGACCATACCGTGGGTGAACACGCTAATTTATTGAAAAACACTTCTGATGCCATTACTGCATTTGTAAGGGATATGGAAGCACAAGGCCTTGACAACAGGGTACTGGGCATGACTTTTTCCGAATTTGGAAGAAGGGTAATTTCCAACTTTAGCGATGGTACTGATCACGGTACTGCTGCGCCTATGTTCTTGTTTGGAACGACCGTAAAGCCGGGCATCCTTGGAGACAATCCGGTAATTCCAACCAATGCAAATGAAGATGACAATCTTCCTATGCAATATGACTTCCGTTCGGTGTACAATACCATTTTGAAAGATTGGTTCTGTATTCCGGAAAATGATTTGGAAAGCATCATGCTGGATGAATTCCAACTACTGCCGCTAGTGGGTAATTCGGATTGTATTTCAGACACTCATGAAATCAACCAGGCTGCCGGTAAAAATTTATTGGATTGTTATCCGAATCCATTTGTCCAATACGTGCATATCGACTATGAATCATTGGGTGGTAATACCCTTATTCAGATTTTCAATCAGGCGGGACAAATCCTCGCTACACCATTTAAAGGGACGCTTGCTGCCGGTAAATACAACCTTGAATGGAACAGTGAAGATTTACCTGCGGGAACCTATTATGTACGACTTCAAAACGGACTTACCCAGCAAGTAAAGCCTATTTTAAAAGTTAGAGGATAATTTTTTAAAAAAAATCATTTTTGCGAACTATATTGATTGTCAATATGTTCGGGTGGTCGTAATGCGACATTACGGGAAAAGATTTTAAAAAAAATCCTCCGGGGTGTTGTTTTTTACTCAGGAATTGTATCTTTGCACCCGCCAAATAAAATTTGGATGCACTTTGAAATGATTCCGTAGCTCAGTCGGTAGAGCACTTGACTTTTAATCAAGGGGTCCTGGGTTCGAGCCCCAGCGGAATCACCAAAACAAAACTCAAAGCCGTTTCGGTACATCCGGGACGGCTTTTTTCATGCCCTAAACTCATCTTTTGTGACTTAGATCATGTTTACAGGAAAGCACACCTTTTATTTTTGTGAAAAAACCAACGAGAGATGAATTTCCAAAACGATGTTTTACTGGCGAGCCACGATAAACCTGTTGTGGTAGACTTTTGGGCAGAATGGTGTGGTCCTTGTAGAATGCTGGGCCCGACCATTGAAGCCATGGCACGCGAACAGGCCAACCAATGGACACTGGTAAAAGTAGATACTGAAGAATACCAGGACCTGGCCATAGAATATGGCGTAAGAGGTATACCCAATGTCAAGATGTTTTACAAAGGCCAGGTAGTCGCTGAATTTTCCGGTGCACTCCCCCGCCCTGCCATACAAAAATGGTTGGATGAAAATCTGCCAACGCCTGCAAAGGAAGCCATCACAGAAATCCTGGCCCTTGACGGTGATTTTCCCAATCATGAAGTCATCGACCATCTTGAAACTTTTTTAAAAGAAAACCCGGATAACCTTACTGCCCGTACGATGCTTGCCAAACATCTTGTAATGGTGGAACCGGATGCAGCCTATGAATTATTGGAGGCCGTGAAAGAAGGTTCAGAGGAATATGACGACGCGCAGGATATAAGAACGGTAGGAGAATTCATGGCTTTCGAGCCCACTACTCCATCTCCTGCTTCAGAGGCGCTTGTAAAGGCACAGGACTATCTTCTACATCAAAATCCTGAAAAGGGTATCCAAGAGATTATTCAGGCCGTGATGTACGATAAAAAGCTGGCAGACGACCTCCCTAGACGTTCAGCCATTGCTTTTTTCCATTTGTGGGGTCAACAGCACCCACTTACTAAAAAATATCGCAGGCAGTTTGATATGGTGTTATATTAAACAACAGGCGAAGAAGTTAGGATAGGTACTGTTCTAACTTCTTTGTTTTTTATTGGACTATGAGCTTTTCAACTTTCCAGTTGCTGTCCTTCATTTGAATCTTTACGCAGTACACATTAGGTAATAACCCTTCCACCGAGAGCACATTATTTTTTGGTTGTTGTTTGTCATATACCAACCTTCCGGTACAATCAAAAATCTGGATTTGCTCTATCGCTTCCCAGTCTTTCAGTTGTATAATACCAGTAGTTGGATTTGGGAAAATGGTACCCGCCGCATTTTCAATTTCGGCAACCTTGGTAGTGGTACAATCTCCTGAATTGACCCCAATATGAAAATAAGCTGTGTCCAGAATATTGGAAGGGTTGTTTGCATCAAAAAATATGATTTTTGAATCGCAACAGCCCGGTAAAAAATTGGGTACGTAAGATTGTTGAATGATAAAATTTGAGTCTCCAGGGAGCATAGTGATAACTAATACACTTTCATTTATACTAGGAGGATAAGAAATTAGTGGGTCTGCGGAAGTGATGTACCATTGATCTGGACAATTTTCATCAAATTCTCTCCTCCATTTTAGTTGAAGTGTATCATTGCTCCTGTTTTCAAAAAACAACTCCAAATTGAACATTTCAAAACCATTTGAAAGGTCCGCATTAATGATGTTTTGACCGATAGAATCAATAGAAAACAATGGATTATTTTGAGCACCCATTTCAAAGGATGTCAAAAAATAAAACATTACAAACAGGACCTTTACTTGATATTTAGTAAAAATAATCAAAATTTAATTTTGCTTTTTTGGTGGGTAATTGAAATTCCTTTTAAAACCTTTTGGTTGAGAATAAATTTTAAGCAAATCAACCAAAGTAAATTTGTTACTAAAACCCTACTACATCGCAAATCCAATCAATGCTGCCAATAATCCCATCACGATAAAGAGTCCATAGATAATGGTGAAAATCAAGGCAACAATTCCAATAAAAACATAGTGTCTCTTTAGATAATCAAAAGCACCGGTCAGATAAGACTGGTCAGATGCATCCAGGGCAATTTTCATCTTTTTGGAAAATTGAAATAAATAGTAAACCGGAAAGAACTGAATAGCACCTCCAATAATGTACACAACAGGAAGGAATCCTGAAGAGGCAGGCATGGGTGTAGGGCTATAAGAACCTAATGTAGCCATGATTGCTCCAATCGAAAATGATAATAGCACCATTAGTCCTATCCCAACAAAACCTAAGATTGACAGAAACTTGGCCCATTTGGCAATGGTCTGAAGGAAAAATTTGATTTCATTACTGATATGCAGCTCCCCTGCATTTGTAAATCCGTCGTCAAGTGGTTGATTCATTTCCATAGAAAAATGTTTTAGTTAAAAAGAAACAAGTATAAGAAGAAAAATGGAATCAGATCTGGATACTAGCTGCTGGTTTCTGGATGCTGGTTTCTTGTCAAGTTTCGAATGGCGAAATACGAGTGGCGAATTTTCGAAAAGCGAACACCGAAAAGCGAATACCGAAACCCGAATCCCCGTTCTTCCCAATTTTGTACCTTGGCAACAAAATCATTGGAATGAATTTACAGGAAGCGGTAGTAAAAAAAATGTATGATAATGATGCCTTCAGTAAATGGCTGGGTATTAAGATTGTAAGTATCGGACCTGGAGCCTGTTCATTACAGATGACCGTCAGAAGTGAAATGACCAATGGTTTTGATATTGCTCATGGTGGCATCACTTATTCCTTAGCTGACAGTGCACTTGCCTTTGCCAGTAATGGGCATGGAAGAAAGGCAGTGAGTGTGGAAACTTCCATTTCTCATACCAAAGCCGTAAAGTCCGGTGACATTTTGACCGCCACAGCTCGTGAAGAGCATCTTTCCAACAAAATTGGTATCTACCAAATAATCGTAACCAACCAGGATCAAGAAGTAGTTGCCCTTTTCAAAGGCACCGTCTATCGAACCGGGAAGGATTGGGAGGTTTGATGGCGGGGCGAGGGGCGAGGGGCGCATGGTGCGGTTTGCGGGGTGCGGGACGCGTGAAGCGTGAAGCGTGAAGCGTGAAGCGTGAAGCGTGAAGCGTAATTTGGCAAATAATTTAAAATTAAAAAAGTAGGTCAAAAGCCGAACACCAAAAGCCAAAAGCCGAACACCGAACACCGAAAGCCGAACACCGCATACCACCCAACCCTAATTCTGAATAATCGCAGGAGCACCTGCCTCACATTCTTCCGGCTGAATGGTGATAGTGACATTGGCAGAAGCACAGTCTCCGTTTGCATCACAAATTTGATAGGTGAAATTTTCTATCCCATTATAATTAGCATTGGGCGTATAATCTATGCTATCGTCTCTAGGATTGGTAGGCGTACCATTATCGTTTACAACTGCTACTCCATTGGCTGGTGGACTTACAATAGTAATTGCACTACTACTGGGACCATCACCTCCGAAAGAATCATTTAAGGTTACGCCTACATTGACCGGCGTATTTTCAGTAGTAGTTTCTGAATCATTTTGAGGAGTGGGCACATCGTTATCCGGGTATATTGTTATATCAACTCTGGCGATGTCACAATCGTTATCAACATCACAGATTTGATAAAAGAAATAATCATTGCCATTATAATTGGTGTTAGGTGTGTAGGTAATAGAATCGTCTGTCGGATCATTAGGCGTACCATTGTCGTTAACGATGACTGTTCCCTGCGACGGAGCTCCAGTTATTTGAATAGCACCAACCGATGGTCCGTCGAATCCAAAGTCATCATTATTTAATACATCAATTGAAACTGGTGTATCCTCTCGAGTGGTAGTTGCATCATCAATCGCATCGGGACGATTGTTACCTTCATATCCAAACAAAATACCACAGTCCATTTGGCCCAATCCGGTAAAGGTTACGGTATGAATATTAGGCGTAATCATCGGCTCGTTTAAGGGAATGGTTGCAGGATCAATATTGATAAAAAAGGTAACCGGATCGGGAGGAATTATGAAAGTAATATCCAGATATGGGTAATTAGCCGATGTTCCATCATCGTAATTAAAAGACTCCCAGCTTCCGGTTGGGTTGCTTAAAAGGACTGATAAATGATTTACTCCATTTTGAGAATTAACTACCTCTTGTACAACAGCTTTGAAATTGGGAGAAGTATAAAAACCTCCATTTATTAGTTTTGGCAAATCCCAATTGACCGTATTAGAAGTCTTGGCTCGGGTCGCCAGGTAATCGTTTGCGTTAGAATACACTCCTGGAGATTTAAGCTTTTCAGCTTTGATAGAAACCGGAATTTCCCCATCCTTTTTGCCAACAAAGGTTAGTGTTGCATTTGTTATGATTGCATTTGAAGGAATGTTGAGGTTTGGAAATCTATACCCTCTGTACCGTATGGTCCCTCCTTCCTTTTCTGCAGGATGGTTTTTACCATCTGATTTTTCATAGGAGTCATTTGTGCTGGCACTAATTTTCCGATTGGTAATTTGAACAGTAGAAGGATTTCCAATATCAGTTGAAGTAAATTGGAAAGAACCGTCTGCAATGGTACCGCTCGTTACTACCAATTGGTCACCTGCATCCAGCAAACCATCACCATTTATATCTTTATACAAATTAACAGAAATACCGGCCTCGCCGGTCTCCCCAGGAGTATAGGCGCCATTTCTATCCATATCGGCAAAAACCAATCCATCCATCACCAGGTTATTAGCATCTAATTCGACAAATATGGTTGCCTGATGGCAGATACCATCGGGATTACAAGATTCGTACTGCACTGAATCGATACCTGGCCAATAGCCGGTATTAGGGGCGTAGGTCACCGTTCCGTCACCATTGTTTGTAAAGGTTCCATACAATCCCGATCCTAGTAAATTAACAGTTAAGCTTCGGCCCAGTAAATCTACATCATTCGCTACAACATCTATGGTTACTTCGTCTTCACAACCGGCAATGGTTCCAAAATCATTTTCTGCTATTGGGCGAATAACCAAATTACAAACATCGGGTCGGAAAGCCGGGGTTAACAATGCATTCAAATACATTCTTCGACCGTTAATTTTATCTTCTCCACTATCACCATAGGAATGTCCCGCCAAATAATGGGCATATCCTCCTATTGCATGACCTGGGTTAGCCACTCTACCAGCAAAAGCTTTATAGTTTATGCCATCGTTACTATCATAAGCATATCTTTTTACATTGGTACCAGCCTTAAATTGATTGGTACGGTAAGATTCAGCGGATCCACCTTCATCGCTTAGTGCACCGTGTATCTGCATATACGGATCAGCAGGATTGTCAAAAATGATATTTCCTCCAATTCCCGGATCCGTAACCCCATTTAGGGTCAGCAATCGATTGGAGGGGACAGATAAATTTTCATAAGCCCTTCCTGCTGCACATTGTGCTAGAAAGTTACCGCCTGCTTGCAAAAAGCTCATAACATTTGCAACCTCCTGGGCGGATACGGAGCCTTCATCGGCGTGTGCTTCACTAATAAACGTATAACATGAACCGGCATTTACATCAGCAGCGGTAATGGTCTGACCATTGACTTCCAGAACGTAATGTTCATTTTCAATGAAACCTGCGTTCACCAGAATATCTTCATGAATACCTTGATTACCACCGTTATCTAAAACACCCGCTTTTGGTTTATGCATTAAATCAGCATAGATTTCCACCTCTACAGATTCCTCCAACTGGTACACCTGAACAGGTGATCCTAAAGCATTAAAATCGTCTATAACACTTAATGCTTGAGATTCAAAGCCCGGATAGATGGCAATAGGTCCGGACCTAAACTGTCTATTGGAAGCATTGGCAAAATTTGGAAAAATACGAGAGGCCCTGGCTGTAAAATCAATTCCATCCTTTGCTTTTCCTGAATTGATAATCCAACGCAAAGGAATATTTGCATGTAATAAATGAACCGCCAATCCATAAGCTCGTACATTAAAATCGCTCCCAGTAGATTGCAGGTTATTATCCATAGCAATAATCCATGTACCGGCCGGCAAGGTTTCCAATGCAGCAACAGCGGTTATAGCATTTTCTGATTTATACTTATTGGTAGAAAGGTCAATATTTTTAAAAGCCGTCAAACCGACCAAAAGAAACAAAACCACACTTGTTTTGCCAAAGAATTCAATTTTATCAATTCCCTTGGGAAGCCCCCACCTTAGACGGACAGATATCATACTAATAACAAGAAAAACCGACTGTGAAAATCTGTTGCAGGAAAGCCTAATTCCAGCAAGTAGCCTCTTTACAATTGAAGTAGTTTGCATAAATGTCCGGTTGATGTAATGCACTAAAAGGAGGAGTAATTTAGATTACCCTCCCATCAAAAAATCTCCAGTTGCTTATATAAGCTTTATTCGAGATGCAGATGTATTTAATAATCTATGCCAGTCTTTTAGCATATGGATAACTTAAAAGATCCATTGTTGATCTAAATCCAAGTAACAAGACCTGGCGCAATTGGAATTATGCATTTAAAAAACTGGGGAGGAAACGAGTTTGATAATTATCACCCGCTTAACACTGTGAGACACCTATTTATAGCAATTTTTATGCCACTGAAGGAGAGGGGGGATTGGGG
>JAGQWW010000078.1 GCA_020436955.1 Saprospiraceae bacterium
GGATATAATTGAAGGGTTGAAGAAATTACCTCATACCTCATACCTCATACCTCATACCTCATACCTTCATATGCGACCGTAATAACTGGGCATTCACTGCGCAAATTATAGTGCTTAGGCTCATTAAAGCAGCGCCGATTGCTGGACTAATCGTCCAACCAGGAATGAATCCAGTTGCTAAAGGTAATGCTATGGCATTGTAACCGGTTGCCCATACCAGATTTTGTACGATTTTATTGTAGGTAGCTTTTCCAAATAAAATCAAATTGGCAATATCTGCCGGATCAGAGTCAACCAATACGATGTCTGCAGTTTCAGCAGCAACATCGGTACCTGATCCAATTGCAATTCCAACATCTGCTTTTGCTAAGGCTGGAGCATCATTAACTCCATCGCCGGTCATGGCGACAAAGGCTCCGTTTTCTTGCAGTTTTTTGATTTTCTCTTGTTTTTCTTCCGGTAAGACATCTGCCATATAATCATTGAGGTTTAATTTTTCAGCTACTGCTTTTGCAACGCCATCATTGTCGCCAGTTAGTAGCCAACAGGCAATGTTATTGTCTTGTAATGTTTTAATAGCACCATAGGAACTCTCCCTGATTTTATCAGCAAAGGTTATAGCACCCAGTACTTTTTTATCTTCTACCAGGAATATGACGGTTTCATCTCCTGAAGCTTCTAGCGGAGGATTGATTCCATGTTTTTCAAGTAAAACAAACCCTCCAACCAGGTACTTTTTACCATTAACCTTTCCTTGCACACCTACGCCACTTTCATAAGAAAAGTCCTTTACTTCATGGATGGTAATATCTCTTGATTTTGTTGCCTTTAAAAGGCCTTTTGCTATATGGTGCTCAGAAGGCTGTTCAACGGAAGCCGCTAGTTGTAAAATATTATTTTCTGAAAAGGAAGTATCAAAAATTTGAACCTTGGTTACGGTATGAGAACCTTCCGTTAGGGTACCTGTTTTGTCAAATACAATGGTGTCAATTTTCCGGGCATTTTCAAAGGCAGTTCTATTCCGAATCAAAAGACCGTTTTGTGCAGACACACTCGTTGAAATCGAAACAACTAATGGAATAGCTAGTCCAAGTGCATGAGGACAACAAATTACCATAACGGTAACCATACGTTCTAAGGCAAATGAAAACTCCTGACCTACTATCAGCCAACCGAAGAAAGTTCCAAAACCCGCTACAAGAGCAATTATAGTCAACCAAAAGGCTGCTTTGTCTGCCAGTCTTTGCGTCTTTGATTTTTGAGACTGAGCATCTCTAACCATTTTAATAACTTTAGAAAGGTAGGCATCTTCACCTGTATTTTCTATTATTACCTGCAAGCTCCCGTTACCGTTTATAGCACCCCCAATTACCTCATCCCCTTTCTCTTTATTTACTGGTTTACTTTCTCCTGTAAGCATACTTTCGTTCACCTGGCTATTTCCGTCTTCCACTTTTCCGTCAGCCGGAATTTTTTCCCCGGGTTTTATTAAAATTTTATCGCCGGATTTCAATGAGCTTACTTTTACTTCTTTAGTTCCATTTACTTCTATTAAATGTGCCGTGTCGGGCATCAAGGCAGCGAGAGATTCCAAGGCTTTACTGGCACCTAGAATGGACCGCATTTCCAGCCAGTGACCCAATAACATTACCACTATTAAAGTAGCCAGTTCCCAAAAAAATGTTTTTCCTTCCAGTCCAAAAACCACGGCGCTGCTGTACAAATAAGCAGCAGTGATAGCTATCGCAATTAAAGTCATCATACCTGGTTCCTTCTTTCCTAATTCCTCTTTTATTCCTTTTAAAAAAGGCCAACCACCGTAAAAGAAAATGATACTGGAAAGAACAAAAAGGACATATTGCTGACCTTCAAAAAGAATATCCATTCCCAACCAGGATTGAATCATCGGCGCAAATAATAATACTGGAATCGTAAGGATCAAAGAAACCCAAAATCTCTTTTTAAAATCCTTTATCATCATTCTATGATGGTCTTCGTGTGAATGATGGCCATGATGGTCATGTTCGCTATTATGGCTTTCACTTTTACCTGTATGATTCATTTGAATCGAAAAATTACCCACCTTTTGAATAGCTTCATTCAAGGTTTCCATGTCTATGTGGTGATGCATGGTAATTTCAAATTCAAAATGCTCTTTCCCTGGGTTTACATGCTGAACTCCTTCAATGACTTCAAGCTTTTTTTTGATTTGTTGAAGCTCTTTTTGAGAAGGGTTACCAATTATTTTATAGGAATGCTTCATGATAGGTTATTTTTAAAGGGCTATGGGTAGAAAAAAGCCCAATGGCACAAAACGGAACTACTAATGAAATAGTAATGGGTGGCTTATTTGTTCGCTGATTAGAAACGACTCGTTCCTGCTGGATAGAAAATCATGTGCGGACAAAACATCTTATGATTGTCCACACATGATTAATATTTATTGATAAGAAAATAAATCTCCTCTCTTGCTTATCGCTGAATAACTACTTTTTGGGTACTGTTCCCAAAATTTCCTTTCATTTTTAAAAGATAGACCCCTTCTGATAGGGAAGAAATGTTTATCCCCTGGTGATTTTCCACACCTCTAAAAGAAAGAACTCTTTTTCCTGCTAAATCGAACATTTCCAGGTCAAGTTGCTCTCCGGCATTTTGAGTGTCTATGAAAAGCGTATTTGTTGCCGGATTCGGAGAGATTCTAACCGTATTGTCTACTTCCAGGTCATTGGTTGCTACCGGTGAACCAGCAGCAGCCACACTCAAAGTGTTACGCAATCGGTTGGTATACCAAATATTACCATCAGGTCCTACTTTCAAACCTGTTAGACCGGTTTCATTGGTGGGAATGCGTCCCATTTCTGCAAAATTATTTTCTACATCATAGACCACAATATCTCCGGTAGCATAATCTCCAACCAGTAGTCTGTTTTCAAATAGTTCTATCCCACAAGGCTGTTCCAATCCATCACTCACGATCACTTCATACACATAATCTTGCATGCTTGAGTGTTCTGCAAGCTGTTCGTTGATCAGTGGAATTGGATTAGCAGCTGTAGGTGAATTAATGTCCAGACGGATGACTCTGTCATTCCCATTATCTACAAAATACAACCAACCTGTTTCCTTATCTAATACCATATGGTTAGGAATATTTCCATCCCCGTTAATTCCCAGATTTTTGAATCGTCTAATTATAGCATCGCTATGGTCGTCATTTCCGGGCCCATGGTCGTCTACAAAATCATAACGCACGATATCTTTGTTCCAATTGTCGTACACCCAGAAGACATTGTCCACTTCATGGGCAATACCCATGCTAAAAGGACTACCATGAAGCATATCCAAATGACTACCATTTCCGCCGGAAGGCTGAGCATAGATTTCAGGGTCACTTGACCATAAGGTAGGCCCGGTAAAGGTTCCACCATTATGATTGGCATCTTTTACGCCAGGCGAGGTACCAAAATTGAAATTGTCTGAACTAAAGGCAATCCCGGTAGGCAGGGACATAAAATGCCAGGCATTTCCATCTACCTTTTGTTCATAAGAGGGATTTCCGGTACTCGCATCTGAAATGATGATAGTACTTCCACCGCTGTTTTCATTTCTTTGGTTGACCACCCACACTTCATCTTTTCCTAAAATGGGGAAAAAGTCTAAATCGGTTGGCAGATTTAAACCACTTGCGGTTGTAGCTTTTATTGTAATGTCAGGAACAGTCCCAAGAATGTCGTCAATTTTAAAAGGGATTGAAACGGATTCGTAAATTTCGGTTTCAACTCTACCTGAATTATCTGCTGGATCTCCATCCGTTGATCCATTTATAGTAGCGATACTTATTTCAATGTCGTACACACCAGCAGCTGAAGGCAACCATGGATTAGTTAGCTCAAAGTTGAAATAGGAAAATGCAGGAATGGAGATATTGTCAAATGTTTCCATGACAGGATTATCGCCATTCACCCCAAAACTGACTTCCATGGTAGTTATCGGCTCAATTCCGGCATTGTACACGGTACCTTTTATCGGTAAACCTCTATCCACTTCTCCATAGGGCAAAACATCCAGTTCTACCAATGATGCTTCAAGGCTTGGAGGAACTTCTACAACCACATTGTCAATGGCAAATCCGTATAACCAACCTCCGTTTTCATCGTATCTAAATCCAATATATACGGTGCTTTCTCCTATATAATTTCCTAAATCTATAGTATGCCTGTCCCAGGAGCCATGACCGTGCAGGTCTTCCACCACTACCCAGTTGGTCCCATCAAGGGAAACTTCAATAGTAGCATCTTCATCAAAGCCCTGGTATCCGTTATCGGTATAAAAGGCGTCAAATTTCAAGACAGCAGCAGTTTGATTACTAAGGTCTATGGGAGGGGTGATGAGATATTCGTCACTTTTGTCACAATTACAAGCATCATCATTGGTACCTGCAATATAAGTTGAACCACTATTAGGACGAATGGGAAAATATTGGCTTGATAAAGCAGATGCTGTACCTACATTCCAACCACCATCACTGGCTTTGGTTTCAATGGTCCAGCCAGCAGGCATCTCCCCGGATTCAAAATCTTCTTCAAAAATAATTTGTCCATGCACCAGAAAAGTACTGAAGCACAGCATTGATAATAGCATAAAAGTTTGTTTCATAATATCCGTTTTAGATGAAAATAAATGTTATTTAATGTGTATGTCCTTCTTCATGATGTTCTCCTGCTGAATCATTTTTAACATAATCCATACCGCAGGAGGGACATTTGCCGGGTTGGTCACTTCCACTTCCTTCGCAATGCATTGGACATACATAAGCAGAGGTGTATTCTTTTCCGGTCTGTTCAGTTTCAGGAGTTTCACTTCCACAGGCAGTAAAACTTAGTGCCATAGAAGAAAGGCTCAGGCTTAGCAATGCTAATCTTAAAAACTTCATGATGGTAGATTTTTATGGTTTATGATTTTTTTTAATTCTCCGGTCTATCATATTGACAGCAGCCGGGCAGGCTATTGTAAACTTCATCTTTTGCTCTGTGGGTATCACTATCATACCCAACATCGGCAATTTTTTGTTTGATGTCCTCCAAAGCAATAACAGAAGGATTAAAAGAGACCTTCATTTTGTCCGTTTCTCTGTCCCAATCTGCAAGTGTTACACCCTCGACATCTTTTAAGGAACCTTCAATGGTGCGTTCGCACATGCCACAATTGCCGTAAACAGTGAAAATTTCGGTAACAAATTCATCTTCAGTTTGTGATGTTGAATTTTGATCCTGGCCGAAGGCATTTATATTTAAAAAGCCAATTGCCAATAGCAGAATTACAATCTTCTTTTGCATGATTTATATGTTTTAATGATTATGAGTATTGTTCGTTGAATTAGTTGTTTGAGCTGCTTTGGGGTTTTTGTAATCAGGGTCCAAAACCGTTATCACCGCTCCACAGGTCAACATTTTATCGCCGAAATAAGGATTCAGGATCTTCTTTTCGGCACTGATCCAATCGGCACCGTTGTTTTCATTTGCCATAGGGCAATGTTGTACATAAAAAGTGTTATTGGTAACGCCAAAAGCTTTAAGCGTTTTAATCAAAGCTTGTGATAAATAGTCAAACTGTTCTCGTTGGATTTCCACGTCTGAAGCCTCTTTCAATTTTCCGGCATGCGCTTTAAGGGATTTCAATTCTTTCATCCAAAACATATGTGCCGGACCCTCTAAAAGTTCCATGTCGATTGCTTCGAGGCTCTTTAATACCTCTCCACTTTCTTGCCCCGCTTTCTGAGCATCAGTTTCTACCAGAGCATCTTTTACTTCAAGGTAGGATCTGGTTAGTGCGGCCAGTTGTTCTTTAAATGCTGTTGGGGTTTCTGATGAAAAGTCCGGTGCGGTTTCTTCCTTTTTTTCTCCTTTCACCTCCACATTGTGGTTCATCATACTGGCCTGGTTGTTCAATTGAGCAGCAGCATCGATGGAAAATGCACCATTGGTGACTACCTCTTCACCCGCTTCCAGTCCTGATAAAACCTGGTATGCATCGCCTGTCGATTCACCCAATTCTACTTCACGATATGAGAAAGAGGGTACATTCATGTCTGGCACTTTTACATACACGACTGATCGTTTTCCTGTCCACAGCACCGCAGTTTTTGGTACCGTTAGATTTTTCCCCTTATCTCCTTTTGCATTTTCAAGGTTGCCATAAATTAGCATTTCAGGTTTTAGCTTTCCGCCTGCATTGGTTACCTCTGTCCTAATCGATGCAACACGTGTGGAAGGATTGATAACCGGATCAATAAATGTTATGTTGGATGTAAAGGTCTTTCCGGGCAATGAGGGGGTCGTGAAGGTGATTTTGTTACCAACACTGATCTTTGAAAAATCATCCTCATACACGTCAAACAGCGCCCATACCTTATACAAATTCATTAAATCGAACAAGGCTTCTCCCTGTCGGACGTAATCTCCTACTGAAACCCTCCTTTTTGTTACTGTTCCACTTTCATCCGCAAAGACAGGAAAGGTTTCTTTGATGGTTCCACTCTGAATGATTTCTTCAATCACATTTTCAGATATCTTCCAATACTTCAACTTATTTTTTGCTGCCTCCAGTAGTTGTGGATTTACTGATTCCAGCTTGGCAGCTTCCAACAATTCCCTTTGAGCAGTGATGAGTTCGGGAGAATAAACAAGCGCTATTTTTTGGCCTTTATTTACCTGTTCGCCCGTAAAACTCACATACAATTTTTCAATACGTCCGGGAACATGGACTACCTGACTGGAAGCCAATCGTTCATCTGGTTGAATTTTTCCCGACAAACGAATCCCTGTACTATTTGTACCCGTTTTGGTTCCAATAGTAGTGGTTTGAATATTGGATAGCTTCACCGCTTCCCTGGTCATCTCTAGAACCAGTGGATCGTTGGAAGAACTTTCTTCAAGTGGTATTAAATCCATACCGCAAATGGGGCATTCTCCCGGTTCGGGTTGCCTAATCTGGGGATGCATGGAACAGGTCCAGATTTCGCCTCCTTCTGCATTAGACACTTCGGTGTTTTCTGAAGGCTTATTTGGAGTTTTTTCACCATTTCCAAAAAGTAACCAACCTGCCAGCAATCCGACAGCAAGGGCGGTTACAATCCATATGATTTGCTTATTATTTTTCATGATTCTTTATTGTTGAATGAATCTTTCGATGTTAATTTTTGCCAAATGGCTTTGCACAACAGCTTGCAGCATCTGCAGGTCATAATCAACCATTTCCATTTGGAGTTGGAGCAATTCGTCGAAGCGATTGCCACTTGCGCTGTATTTGCTTTTTAAAATTTCAATGGTAGATTGCGTCAGGTCCTTTTGTTTTCCAATCAATTCCATTTTCAAACTAGCGGTTTCGTGTTGAGCGAAGGCTCTTTCAATAGCAGCACTATATTTTTGAAGGGCGTCTTCTTTTTGAAGGTCCAGCGATGCAATTTTGAGTTGTTCCTCCATTGCTTTTGCTTCGTACTTTTTCCTGTAAATAGGAATAGAAACAGTTCCTCTAACCTGCACAATGTCCCTTCCATTATTGACAGGACTTGCATCCGTTCGGCCGTTTACCATGATGTAATCCAGACCAACACCAAAAGTCGGTTTCCCGTCCATTTCGTTGACTTTCATTTCCTGCCGGGCAATGTCTTGCTGCAGTTGGTACATTTCTAATTGTGGATGGGAGGTTTTTATTAGACTCATCAAGGAATCTTTATTCCATATCAGCCTGGCAAATTCAAGACTATCAGCAACAGCAATACCTGCATCTTCTGTTCTGCCAAGTATTTGGTTCAAAGCCGCCACAGGTCCTCTTTTTTCCTGTTTTAAAATTTCGATTTGCTGTAAAAGCGCTTCCCTTTTTAATTGGACCCGTAATACATCAGCGGTGGTTCCTTTACCACTTTCAACTTTTGCCAGGGCCAACTTTTCCAGGGCGTCCAAAAGAGGAAGATTTTGTTTTAAAAGGCCAATTCTCTGGTCCAATTCATACAAGTTCAACCACTCTTTTTCAACCTGGTATTTAATGTCGAGGGACCGTATGGCGATCTTTTTAAAAATGGCTTTTGACCGTGCATTTTCCAGATCACTTCTACTTGCTAGAAGACCTTTCCAGGGAAACATCTGAGTGGCACCCAGTCGAACAATTTGCGCACCAAGCCTGGTCTCGACCGGCAATGGAAAAGCACCGACACCAACTTCCGGTTGTGGTAATTGGCTCACCTGCGGGGCTTTTTGCAATGCCACCTCGTATTCTTTTTCCAAAATTTGCAATTCGAGATTGTTGGCAAGCGCTTCGTCCACCAGCGCAGGTAGGTTTTGTCCATTAGCTTCATTTCCAAGGACAAAAATTAGCAAAACCACACAGCCAAAAAGAGACGAATTCTTTTTTAATTGCTGCCATTTTTCTTCCCATTGCAAGCTCCACTCTTTCCATAAAGAGAATAAAACAGGAACGGTAAACATGGTAATCATTTGAAGGGTCATACCACCAAAAGAAGGGATAGCCATGGGTAGCATGATATCTGATCCCCTTCCGGTAGAAGTTAAAATGGGTAACAAGGCAAGTATTGTAGTTGCTGTGGTCATCATCGCCGGTCTTACCCTGCGAAGACCGCCTTCTACTACTGCATCCCTAATCTCCGGGATACTGCCTGGTTTATTCTTTTTAAAACTGTCTTTTAAAAAAGTAGCTACCAATACCCCATCGTCTGTGGCAATGCCAAAGAGTGCAAGGAATCCAACCCAAACAGCAACACTCAGATTGATGGTGTGAATTTGAAATAGCTCCCGCATGTTGGTCCCAAATACAATAAAATCGAGAAACCAATCAGTATCATACAATCCAATCATGATAAAGCCGCCGGCAAATGCTATAAAAACACCGGTAAAAACCATGGCAGAAATCATTACTGAATTGAATTGGAAATAAAGGATAAGGAAAATAAATGCCAGTGCAATAGGCAATACAATGCTTAATCGATTGCTCGCTCTGACTTGTTGTTCATAATTGCCTGCAAAACGATAACTGATACCAGGAGGTACATCTAATTCACCGGATTCGATTTTATCATCAAGGTATTTTTGAGCTGCATTGACAACCTCTACTTCAGCGTATTTTTCCAGGCGGTCAAATAAGACATATCCCACGAGGAACCCATCTTCACTTTTGATGGATTGAGGTCCCTGTTCGTAACGAATATCAACCAAACTTCCCAATGGGATTTGTTTTCCATTGGAAGCGGTGATATATACACTTTTCAAAGCTTCCGGATCATTTCTTAATTCTCTTGGATAGCGGACTCTTATACTGTATCGTTCTCTTCCTTCTACCGTAGAAGTCATAGCCATCCCACCTACGGCAGCCTGAATGTGATTTTGAACCTCTAAAATGGAAAGTCCGTACCGGGCAATTTTAGCCCGGTCAATATCCAGTAACAGGTATGGTTTTCCTACTATCCT
>JAGQWW010000079.1 GCA_020436955.1 Saprospiraceae bacterium
TTCCCGCTTTTCGATGATATGTCAGGAGACTTTGCTCATAATCCGGAACCACTTCCTGCTCACCTTTCTGCTTTGTCAAGGGAAGTATTGGAAAAAAATGCACAATTAGGTGTGTCAGTGGATCCTGATGTGGATCGCCTTGCACTTGTATGCGAAGATGGAGAAATGTTTGGTGAGGAATATTCTTTGGTGGCCATTGCAGATTATATTTTGAAGCATAATCCGGGCAATACAGTAAGTAATCTTTCCAGTACTCGTGCATTGAATGATGTTACCGAACGCTATGGTGCAAAATATGCAGCTGCAGCAGTGGGAGAAGTCAATGTAGTAACCAAAATGAAAGAAACCAATGCAGTAATTGGCGGCGAAGGCAATGGTGGTATCATTTACCCTGCTTTGCATTATGGAAGAGATGCTATGGTAGGGTTGGCACTTTTCTTGAGCCATTTAGCCCATTTTGGACGCTCTGTTTCTTACCTGAGAAGTTTGTATCCTAATTATTGGATGGCTAAAAATAAGATCAACCTGACACCTGATATCGACATTGATAGCTTGTTAGATGGTATGGAAGAAAAATACAAAAGAGAAAATATCAATAGAATCGATGGCTTGAAAATCGATTTTGAAGATAGTTGGATCCACCTTCGCAAATCCAATACGGAACCCATTATTCGAATCTACACGGAAGCATCTTCTCAACTTGCTGCCGATAATCTGGCTGAAAAGGTAAAGATGGATATTGGTGAAATTATCCGTTCTAAACACTAAAATTGGTTAAGATTCTTTCCTGTTCCTCTTAAAAATGGTTAAAAAGACTGGTTTTTTAGGAATTATCTGGGGGTAGCCTGTATCAAATGGCATCTAGATGTCGTTCACCTATTAGATCCTAAAAAATTACGCCATGAAGAAAATTCTTTTTTTGCTTGCCTTATCGATGTTTACCACCCTTGCCTTTTCCCAGGTTAAGTTTGGTGTACGAGGTGGATTCAGTTCTGCCAATGTAAATTCAAATGAAATTGATTTCCCGGGAGGAGGAATGGATTCTCTCGCACTTGGAATCAGTAACCTTACAGGAGGATACCATTTTGGGTTTTTTCTTCAGGCCCGCATGAAGAAGTTTTTTATCCAACCCGAAGTAGTCTTTAATTCTAACAGAGCTGATTTTCAGTTAAAAGATTTGTCCGACTCACAAGGAAGGGATGCAATTCTTACCGAACGCTACAATTATTTAGATATTCCGGTGATGATGGGTTTGAAATTGGGGGCACTGAGACTACAAGCCGGTCCTGTAGGCCACGTTTACCTGGATAGTAAATCTGACTTGCTTCGATTTGATGAATACAGCACCACTTTCGAAACCATGTCTTACGGTTACCAGGCCGGATTTGGACTTGATATATGGAACATTGTATTGGATATAAAATACGAAGGTAATTTCTCAGATTTTGACGACCATATTCGTATCGACAATGAAAAGATAAATTTCTCTGATGCTCCTTCCCGTTGGATTTTTAGTTTGGGTGTAGCATTTTAAAATATATCCTGTTTATTTTTCAAAAAAAACTCCTGCACCTGAACCCGGGTCGCAGGAGTTTTTTTAATATTGGGTATACACAAACAACTACTATGAAAAAATTGAGTCTTTTAAGCCTACTTTTCTTTTTTGCTTTCCTTTCTTGTTATAGGAATCCTGTAACCGGCAAAAAAGAATTCCTTCTAGTGTCAGAATCTCAGGAAATTGCCATGGGCAAACAGTACGATCCCAGTGTAGTCGCTTCTTTTGGACTGTATGAAGATGATGCATTGCAAAAGTTCATCAATGAAAGGGGATTGAAGATGGCAAAACTATCTCATCGTCCTGAACTTCCATACGAGTTTAAGATTTTGGACTCACCGGTTGTAAATGCATTTGCTGTACCTGGCGGTTATGTTTATTTCACCAGAGGTATTATGGCTCATTTTAATAATGAAGCTGAATTTGCCGGAGTATTGGGACATGAAATCGGGCACGTAACAGCCAAACATTCCGCTAAGCAGCAGACTTCCCAGATCTTGGGTCAAATCGGCTTAATTGCAGGGGTTGTCATTAAACCTGAACTTGCTCAATATGCAGAACTTGCTCAACAAGGATTAGGGCTTCTGTTTTTAAAGTTTAGCAGGGACCATGAAAGCGAATCCGATAAACTAGGGGTTGAATATTCTACCGCTGCAGGGTATAATGCTCTGGAGATGGCAGAGTTTTTTCAAACCATTAAACGAATAGGCGAGCAATCCGGCCAATCTGTACCAACCATTTTATCTACCCATCCTGATCCGGGCGACCGTTATACTCGTGTAAATCTAATGGCCCGCAAGGCACAGCAAAAAGTGAACAGGGGAGCTCTGGTAACCAACCGAGATGGTTACCTCCAAATGATTGATGGTATCGTGTATGGAGAAGACCCACGGCAAGGATATGTTGAAAACGGTTCTTTTTATCATCCGGAACTGAAGTTCTATTTTAAAATTCCAACCGGGTGGAACAGCCAAAATTCACCCACTCAATTTCAAATGGCCCCTTCAGACGGAAATGCACTTTTGATGTTGACGCTGGCTCAAGGCAAAACACTTAACGAAGCACAACAAAACACCGTTCAACAACTGCAACTCAAAGTACAATCATCAAGGCGAACTACTGTAAATGGTTATCCGGCGCTCGAAATGGTTTCTACACAACAGACGGACGCAAATACCCAGCAAAGCACTGCGCAACAGGTAATCATAAACTCAACCCTTATTGAATTTCAGGGTGTGATTTACGCTTTCCATGGCCTTACCTACCAACAAATGTTGAGCAAATACGAACCATCCTTCAAGCAAACTGTGAACAGTTTTAAATTACTATCCGACCCGGCAAAATTGAACAAACAGCCTGAAAGAATACGGGTTAAAAAAGTACCCCGAACTGCCACACTCAAAGACCAACTGCAGGAATACGGAGTGCCATCCAACAGATTAGAAGAAATGGCCATCGTAAACGGCATGCAACTAACTGATAAAGTACAGTCGGGTACATTGATAAAAGTGTTGGGGAAGTAGGGGGGATGCTGGTTACTGGATACTGGTTGCTAGTTACTGGTTGCTGGAGGCTGGATTCTCGTCTCTGGATGCTGGTTTCTTGCTGCTAGATGCCCACTACACCATTTACCGCCCCCCTTGAGGGGGGATTGGGGGGTGACCACCCAGGCTGCGGAGCATATGGTTGAAATAGGTAAATGGGTAAATGGAATTTACGAGGTAAGATTTACGAATTACGATAAGTCAGAGATTGGTTATACTTTCCAATGAGCAGCCCCCTCAAAGGAGGACTTTCGTTTGCTGAATCATCCTTTTTATCCCTTCTAAGTATCCAATTAAAAAAATCAAACATCAAAAACCTAAAATCATAAATCGTAAATCAATCGCCCCCCTTGAGGGGGGATTCGGGGGGGTGACCACCAAGCTTAAGGCAGAACTTTTTAAAAATATAAAGCCGTCTTAAAAAAGAAGTGGCTTTTTTAGTTTTATTCTCCATCTCCAATCCAACAAGCATCCAGCATCCAGAAACCAGTTTCCAAAAATCACCCACCAACCCCCTCAAAGGGGCGTCAGCTATTTGGAGCTAAGTTTTAGGTAACCCCCAATCCCATTCACCTATTTACCCATTTCCCCATTCACCCACTTTTCCAGCAACCAGCAAAAAAAATCGCCGACCCAAATCCTGAGCCGGCGATCCCGAGATACAATTCATATTTCATAAATCATACCTCATACTTCATACCTCAACTGCTAGTGAAACAACAGCTTCGTTGCAACCACTCCTTCCTTAAATCTAAGTTTCACCACATACATTCCTTTCGGAAGTGTACCACGGTAAAGATTGAAAGAAGAAGAGTTCAAACCGAATTGACCGGTAATGTATTTACCATTCATATCATAGATGTACAAATCCTGAACAGGATAAGAATCAGCAGTCTGAATGTTTACGCGATCCGTTGCAGGGTTTGGAGCAGTTGTCAATTCTACGTCATCCACAGAAATTAAATCTTCTACAGCAGTAGTAAGGTTTAGAGCTGCATATGCTCTTGGAGCATAGTAACCAATGATAGTATCGATATAGATATTTGCATTTGCTTTACTCATGTTCAACAAACCTGCAGAAGCAACCTGATGGAAAGAAGTGTTTCCGGTTGGGTCGATTGGATGAGGAATAGTACTCCAGTAAGCAGCATCCCACCATTCCCATGGTGCACTTTCAGATCTACCTAGTGCATTCAATGGTCTAACCAATGGATACAAACCATCATAATAAGGATGACCTGTTAATGCTGAATTAGCCATTGCAGCGGCAGTGTATTCATCGTTGATTGCGGCATCTACAATAACCTGATTGTTTCCAAGGTTTGCCAATGTCTCCTGGATCAACTTACTTCCTTGCACCTGAACGATTGGGTCGTTTGTACCTGGAACAACTAATACTGCATCTTCATAAGGTGCAAATTGGTCATTTGGTACATGGTAAGAAACCATAGGAACATCACCGGCTTCTAGCCAGCTGATGTCTGCAAGAGCACCTCCCATGTTTACACACATGGCAAAATCTGAAGTTTGATTAACCCAGTTTGGATAACACAAGGTATCACCAGCAGGAATTGCTCCAAATGGAATAGGCAATACACCATAAGTTTTACCCTCGATGTCACCAAACCAAGCTGGAATAACCATTGGTTCCAAAGTACCTGGGTTACCATCCAGGTCAGTTAGGAATTTACCTGGAGGGTTAGTAGTAGTTGTAATTTCTACAAACTCATCCAAGGTAGCAGTTGCCAATGAAATGTATCCACCGGTTCCCTGACCCCACAAAACAATCTTAGTAGTGTCGATGCCGTATGGATTGCCATTAGCAGCTGTATACTTGAAGTAACGGATAGCAGTTCTTGCATCCTGGATACCACGGTAAGCAGCCTGGATTAGACCCAATGCTCTCAATGGCTGTGTCTGTGCAGCAGGATTCCAACCCAAACGGTAATCTGCAGAAGCAGCAACGTAACCCATCTTAGCAAGACGGGTACAAATTTCTACAGCAGATGAGTCACGGGTAGTTCCTGTAACACCCTGGTTTACCCCAATTGGAAGGAAGTCTCCTGTATGAAGGTAAATAACCAATGGTCTGTTAGTTTCTGTATCTCCGGTAGGAGTATAAATGTCCGCTTCCAATGGAACGCGAAGCGCTTCTCTATAGTTAGTATCAAACACAGTTAGAATGGTCGCATTCGCCCCATAATATTGTGTATTGACCTCTACATCTGAGAAGACCGGTTCAAGGTATCTACCTTGCTGCGCATAAGCAGCTACCATGAAAAGGGCAAAAGAAAGGAGTAAAAAAATCTTCTTCATAGAATGTCAAATTAAGTTATTGAATTAAAGCTTTTTCCAATCATATACTAGGCTAATGAAAGCCAATCTTCCAATCCTAGGTCCACCGTAAGTTTGGAAATTTTTATTATTTAATAAGTTAGATGCACCAACTTTAACAGTCGTATTAATTTTTGGGAAGGCCATGGTAATCTGCGCATCAAGCAATGAATAGGTAGGAATACTACCCGTAAATTGCGGAGACCCTTCAAAAATGAATCCTTCAATCCAC
Source organism: Saprospiraceae bacterium (assembly GCA_020436955.1). Classification (GTDB taxonomy): domain Bacteria; phylum Bacteroidota; class Bacteroidia; order Chitinophagales; family Saprospiraceae; genus JAGQWW01. The sequence goes on from JAGQWW010000079.1 coordinate 5,666, forward strand.
TTGTAATTGATATTGAAACCCCAGTTTTTCAAAGTCGTATTGCCAATGTTCCACACTATATTTCTACCACTTAGACTGATGTTAAACTTGTGTTCAGGCGTATTAAATGCCGGAACAATAGGATCATCTGTTTCTGTATTCAGTTTATTCCATGAATAATTACCGGCCAATTGGTAATAATCCCAGAAGTAGTGGTTTAATCCGATGGCAAAACCTTGCGTAGTCACCTGTTGGGTAGAATTGGCCGCGTAACGATAGATGCTGATTCCTATTGGACGATTAAAAATAGGGTCAAATTGAAGATCCGCTCCAATATTGAAACCAAGGAAATCATCGTAAATATTATAGTAATAACTGGCATCCAGATAGGTCGAATTGAACAGGGTAGTCCGGTATCCAACCTCAAATGTTTTCACTTTCTCCGGCATTACGCCCGGTATATCAAAATATTCCAACGTATCCCTATCCAAAGAATTCAGGTAATTTACCAGCGATTCGGTTGTAACCAAACCTTCGACGCCATCAAGGTTCCCTGATAATGTAGCTCTTCCTACATCAAGGTTCAAGTATTGGTCGGTCAAAGTTGGGTTTCTGATGGCTGAAGAGAAAGACAATCTTATGTAATTATTAGCCTTTGGCTTAATTACCAATGAAGCAGCTGGAGAGAACAGCCAGTCAAAGTTTTGATTTTTATCAGCTCTAACTGTCAATTGTGCTCTAACCTTGTCTTCCCAAAAGCCCTTTTCTGCTCCGGTATAAAAACCAAATTCATAGTTGGTAATATTGATACCTGCTGTATCGTAGAAAATCGTTCCTTCAGATTCGGGCGTGTACATCCTGAAATTACCACCAACTCGCAGGAAGTTTAATCCTTCAGGATTGAAAGTATATTCTCCATGTACATGGTATAATTTACTTCTATCTATAAACTTCGTGCCTCCGTCATTCCTTGATTTAGAAATGATCTCATTGAATTTTTCGTCAAATCGCTCTGTCCCAGGCTTGTAATATGGATTCACCGTTCTTAATCCTGTCACTCCACCGTTTACATAATCTTCAGCCTGTTGATGCCACACCTTTAGCGTGTCATTATAATCTCTCAGCCATTGGTAATATTCACCATAAGGATAAACCTGGTAGGGTAGGCCGGTCAATGGATTGGGAACGGGGTTACCATTTTCATCTAAAGAATCTCTAAAAGTTGGAAATCCTAATTCAAAAGCACGCTGGTCAAAATTACCCTGTCCGTTGATTGGGTTCCTCCAGAAGTTCTCATAAACCTGAGACCAGGTGAAATTACTTCCGGCACTGTCCTGCAAAGCTAGGGCAGTAAAATAAGGATCATAAGAATCACCGGCATCGTCGACCGTCATATAGGCTCTAATGAAAAACTTGTCTTGCTTTTTGAACTCAATTTTTGGCTGGGCAAAAATGATATTTCTCAAACTAAATCTATTGTCTCCCTGGTACACAGTGGTCCCTGTACTGAAACTTCCGGCCAAAATGATTTCAGGAGATTCAGCTTCCATGGAGGGATTGGTCCGGAAATGCATAGCCAGATTACTTTTTAGGTTACGAGTCCCATAATCAACCAAATCCTGCTCTTTATAACCGGTACGATAAAATGTTCCTAATCCAGGATACTGACTTGGTGGTTGGAATTCTGAATAATCGCCACCTGGGAAATATTCATCACCATATATATTGACTGCATCATAGCCACCCGGATTGTCTACACCATCTTGGGTGCCATCTACCTGGTCAAAATTATCTGCTACCCAGTCATTGGCAGTTAGGTAAGAAAAGTTGAATTTATAAGCGAAAACTTCGTAACCATCCTTATTGGCAATACCATCAGCATATCGGATTGCTGCTTCAACCAAACTTCTTTCACCAACTTTAACACTGGCAGCCAAACCCTGATGGAAAAATGGATTTTTGGTTTCCATGGAAATTACTCCATTAAAGGCATTTGGACCATAGAATGCAGAACTCGCACCCTGAATAAGGTCCACCTTTACTACATCTAAATCAGATGTACCCAGGAAATTCCCAAGAGAAAAGTTCAATCCGGGTGCCTGATTGTCTACACCATCAATGATTTGTAGGGAACGAACAGGGCTGGTAGAATTGAAACCCCTGGTATTGACAATTTTAAATCCTAGACTGGCTGCTGTTAAATCCACACCCTTCATGGCACCCAAACCATCATAAAAGTTATCAGAAGCAGTCTGCTTGATGGCGACCAAATCCATAGATTCAACCGTCAAGGGTGCTGCTTTTTGTTTTTCTGACACACGCTGGCCCTTTACTTCGACTGCAGCAATGGTGATGGCGCTTTCTTCTAATTTTATCTTTAAATTTTGAGAAGGATCGTTGATCGTTTGTTTCACAGCAGCATATCCGGTGTAGGAAAACTCAACCTCAAAAGGAGGATTTTGAGAAGTTTGCAATTCAAATGCGCCATCAAAGTCAGTGACGGTTCCTTCTCCGGTTGCGGTGATAATCACTGTTGCTCCGATAAGTGGCTCTCCATTATTGGCATCCTCAATCTTTCCTTTCAGATTGGATTGACTAAATCCATGGTAGCCTGATAGAACAAAAACAAAACTCCACAGTATAATACAGTAGCTTCTTTTCATGGTTATGTTTAGCTCAAGGTAACTAGTCAGTTTTAAGCATGCCAAAATATATATTTTATTTCGTTTGAAATTCTTTTTAAATATTTTTTTTGGCAGCCTTGTAACTAAACGATGATTTTATTGGCTTAAATAAAATAGTAACAAATGCATAGCGGACACCTGACGCGCGCGATTCTTCTTCCTTTTATGGCAGCAGTTGCAGGCTACCTGACTTACGTTCCTGACTTGTACCACTTTTTTGATGGAGTCAGCCATCCTGATTGGTCCGTTTCTGCCCAAACCTGGCGCAATGTAGGCTTTGCTTATTACCTTTTGATGATGGTCCTTTTATACCAATTGACCACCACCTGTGATCCTAAATTTCCCACGGTATTTTGGCTGCTTGTTTTTCTTTTGGTCTTTGAAGAATTCTGGGGCTATCAGCTATTTTCGAAACAAGCCTTTACTTTTGCAGTGGTTGGTGCCGGTATTCAATTGGCAGTAGCACTTGTCATTCCGTTTTTTTTATACAAAATAAAAAAATGGTGGCTTTTTCTTTTTATTCCCATCATGCTTTGGATAGGTTTGTATCAGTTTTGGTGGACTTACGGCATTTGGAGTCTAACCGAAGGATACTAATAACCTCATTCAAAAAACCATGATAAAAATAAATTTGCCCGAGTTGGGTAAGGAACGAATTGTAATTTTGGGCGGTGGATTTGCCGGATTGGCACTTGCACTCAAATTATCCAAATTAAAAACGTATCAGGTTGTCCTGCTGGACCGAAACAATTATCACCAGTTTCAACCACTTTTCTACCAGGTAGCCATGTCTGGTTTGGAGCCTAGTTCCATCGTTTTTCCCTTTCGGAAAATATTTCAAAAGAATAAAGACGTTTTTATCCGCATAACTGAAGTGGAGGGCATCAATCTGGAAAAGAAATACCTGGAAACCAGTCTAGGTATTTGCAATTTTGACCACCTGATCATCGCCACCGGTGCAGATACCAATTACTTCGGCAATCAGGAACTGGAATCTTTGGCTATCTCCATGAAAACGGTTTCCGAAGCCCTGTATTTAAGAAATTCCATCCTTTCAGATTATGAAATTGCACTGTCTACCAGCGATTACGATGAGCGGCAGGAATACATTGATATTGTAGTAGTAGGTGGCGGTCCT
>JAGQWW010000007.1 GCA_020436955.1 Saprospiraceae bacterium
TATAAAAAAGCACTGCTTAAATAATATATTCCATACTCGATTGCTCCTTAGATATGACAAATTTTAAACGATTTTTTCAGGTATCAGGTCTTGCTTTGGCGACCATCTTCTTTTTCAGCCAATGTTCAACTGATGAAAAACCAACCAACGACAAATCAAAAGGTGCCACAGCGCCTGAAAAACAAAACCTTACCATTCCTAAATTCAATATGGACTCTGCTTTCCACTTTGTTGAAAAGCAGGTAAGTTTTGGACCGAGGATTCCTTCTTCTGAGGCGCATCAACAGTGCAAGGAATGGTTGGTGGAAAAACTTACTAATTACGGCACTACTGTTATCGAGCAGGATTTTGAAGCAACCTTATACACCGGTAAAAAACACCAGTTTACCAACATCATTGGACAATACAATCCTGCAGCAGCCAAGCGAATTGTATTAGCTGCACATTGGGACAGCCGTTTATGGGCCGATTCCAAATTGAGCAAAGACAAAAAGGATCAGGCCATCGACGGTGCTGATGATGGAGCCAGTGGTGTTGGAGTCCTACTGGAAATTGCCCGTCAATTGCAGGCCAATCCAATTGAAAACATGGGAGTTGATTTCATTTTGTTTGATGCTGAAGATAATGGAGAGCATAATGAAGAAATAAAATCCCAGGCGGAAGAATTGGAAAGTATGAAAACCTGGTGCCTGGGTTCACAATATTGGGCGGCCAATCCACATAAAAAAGGTTATCGCCCTCAATATGGAATTTTGTTAGATATGGTTGGAGCTAAAAATGCCCGTTTCCCGAAAGAAGAGATTTCAATGCAAATAGCACCGAGTCTGGTAAACAAAATTTGGAAAATGGCGCAAAGTATGGGTTACACCAATTATTTTGTCAATGAAAAAGGTGGCCCAGTTACGGATGACCATTATTTTGTCGCCACTATCGGTAAGATCCCAATGATTGACATCATTCATCTTTCCGATAAAGAAAATCAAAGCTTTGGCGACCACTGGCATACCCATAACGACAATATGGAAGTAATTGACCCTAGAACACTTAGAGCTGTCGGGCAAGTGGTTACTGCGGTGGTGTATAAAGAGGCGGGGAATGCACTGTGAATGGGATTAGTGGAGAAGATTTCTAAGGATTGCTGGATTTTGGAATGGGATGAAAGGATCTGATTTTGAAGGATTGAGATGAATTTGGAATGGGATGCTTTAGTCTTAAATAATATTTTACACTAGTAATAATAAAAGGGGCCGACTCAATGAATGAGTCGGCCCCTTTATTATTGGTAAATTTCAAATTACCTATAAATCATTCCATATCGTTCACCATTCGTGTATTTCACAATGAATGCTCGGTCGAAACCGTTGCGTTGGATTTCGCGCAGTAGGATCTTCGCTTCGTCGAAGGTAAAGAAATCTGCTACTAATACACGAGTCAGCCCTTTATTAAGGATGTACTCGCTATCCAGGCGACCTTTTTTGCGTACCCAGTCGTAACGGCTGGAAGATTTGTCAAATTTATCGATGGCCTGAATTTGAATCTTGTAATAATCACCCTGATGGCGAGGTGCATTGGTACGGAATTCTACGCGATCCGCACGGCTTTGTCCTCTGGCGATGTAATAATCGTCCTCGTAATCTTCAAAGTTAGGAGGTGACAGCTCTTTTTCTTTGGAACGACTGGATGGAACAGAAATTACCTTGTCATTATCTGAATAGGTCTTAGTCGGTTCCTCCTCTTCCATCATAGTTTCCTCTTCCTCAATTGTAGGTTCAGTCACATTGTCAACAACTTCTTCATTCTTGGGAGAAGTATTGATCTTTCTGTCTTTTTTCTCCTTGTCTATTGCTGCTTGTTGAGCATCTCTGGTTGCATCAGCTATGCTTGGTTCTTTCTGGGTTGGTGGAGCTGGCTTTTCTTCTTGTTTTTCCTGGCCGGCATCAACTACCTCCTCCTGCCTGGTGGCTTTTTGGATGAAGAGGTCTTCTACCACATCACTTTCATTATTGGTGGTAAAGCGGAAGGTTCCGTTGGTATACCCGTCTTTTACAGCTTCCACAACAAAAGTGCGATTGGGCAGAACAGCAAACTCATATCTTCCACCTGCAAAATCCTGGTTGGTCAACAAGCGCTTATCTCCGTTATCCATTACTTCATACAGGGATACTTTTACGCTTTTAACCAGTTCATCACTGTTTTTGTCATACACGCCACCCATCAATTTCAGATTGACTGTCTTTGGAGCCGGAGGTATTACCTCCTTTTCCTTTGGTTTGCTTGTATTGTCAGCCATATCCTTATTAGGAGTAGGTATCGGCTTTTCTTCTACAACATCCGTTTTTGGCTTATTATTGACAACTGCAGGTGTCTCTTCATAGCGGTATTCGAAAATATCTTCGTGTGTGGTAGTGATTTTTTCCATACCGAAAACCCGATTGGAAACCAAATAACCACCATTGCCTGAAGGCATTTTGACAAAGTAAAAATCATCAGCCATGGAGTTGAAGGGTAATCCAATATTTTCCGGTGTACCCCAGTCGTTTCTCCTTTTGACAGATTTGAAAATATCCATACCTCCAACTGACACATGCCCATTGGAACTGAAATACATCACATTCTCCTGTTCATCAAAGTAAGGGGTAATCTCATCGCCCAAAGTATTGATAACCGGACCCAGGTTTTCAGGGAAAGTAAAATCAATATCATCGCTGTTTACATCCCTTTCTACCGACCAAAGGTCCATACCTCCAATACTTCCTTCACGGTTTGAAGAGAAGTACAATATCTCTTTACCTTCACGGTGAATAACATATGGATGTGTTGTTGTAGAACCTGCCAGGTTGATATAATCTCTCAGACGTTGAGGAGTAGTCCAGGTATCACCAATTTTTTTGATGACGTTGATTTCACAACGGGTAGTCAAACCACCCCAGTTTTCTTCTGATTCACAAATGGTAAAATAGAACCGTTTTCCATCCGGTGTCAAAGTTCCATTGCCGTAATGTTGGTCGGGCAAATCAGGGAAATTTTTTGGAGGTCCTGCTTTTTTCCATTCACCGGCTTTATTGCGCATGGTGAAGTAAATCTTTGCCTTGCTGGAAACCGTTGAAGAAAAGTACAACACATCATCATTGAAAGGAATGGGCGCAAACTCTGTTTCAGGAGAGTTGATATTATCACCAGGGTGGATGATCTCCACATTAGTTGGTGTCTCTTCACTATACAATTGTATTCCGAGTTCGCATCCTCTGATCTCGTTTTGGACGATTTCTGTAATGATGGCCTTGTCTCCTTCTTCGTATTTATTGAGATAATCAATAAATTCTCGGCTAGCCTCATCGTAATTTCCATCCTGCTTCAAACAACGAGCATAGCGCAATCCGGCAAGCGGGAAATTTTTGTAATCGTCCTTGATATTCTGGTAAGCTGCAATCGCTTTTTTATAATCTTTTATGATATAGTAGCACTCTGCTGCTTTTTGGATCAGCTCATTTTTTTTGGGCTTTTGTCTCCAGGCGGCTTCATATTGCTCTGCGGCATCCGCATATAGTGTTTTGGCATATAATTCATCTGCCAGTTTGAGGTGGGCCTTCCAGTTCATGGCTTCCTGTGCCATCAATGGTAGGGCCAATACTGCAAATGCCAGAATGAGTAAATTTTTCATGGTTTCCTATTTTACTCGGATTGGGAATATTTTGATTAATTGTTACCCGCTTCGAGGAGCACTTTCTCAATTACTTTTGGAAAGTTTTCATGCTCCAATTGAAGCACACGTTTGGCTATTTGTTCGGGGGTATCTGCATCGTATACGGGACAAGTAGCCTGAAAGATACTTTTTCCATCATCATATTTTTCATTTACGTAATGTATAGTTATCCCAGTCTCAGTCTCTCCCGACTCTTTTACTGCCTTGTGGACATTCATGCCATACATTCCTTTCCCCCCAAATTTGGGCAATAATGCCGGATGGATATTTACGATTTGGTTAGGAAATGCCCGCACTAAATAATCCGGCACCAACCAAAGAAATCCAGCAAGTACAAGCAATTCAATGTCCCTTCCTTTTAGTTGGTCCACAATGATATCTGATTGATAAAAGGAAGATCGGTCGATAACCATTGTATCAATCCCAAAGGATTGTGCTATTGCTAAAACAGGTGCGGTCCCTTTATTGGAAATGACCAAATCCACCCGGATTTGATCATTTCCCAGAAAATATTCTATGATTTTTTTTGCATTCGATCCTGTCCCCGAAGCAAAAATTGCAATCTTTTTTTCCATCAAGTGCTACAACTTATTTAACCCTGTACCAGGTTTGAGTTCTGAAAAGCCCGGTCCAGTGTTTACCTCTGACATACAAGGTATTGTAATCTTCATTTTCATACCAGGCACTACATCCGTATACTTTTCCTGTCTTAGGATCAAGTATTTCTCCGTTGGCCCAATAATACTTGTAAGGTTCCAAATTGTCAATTATCACCATTCCTTCTATTGGCTTGCCTTTTTTATTACCCGGGCATTCGTTACAAACTGTAGTAGTAGCAGCTTTTAAAAGCTTTACTACTTTTCCGTAATACTTCCCATTGCTTTCGTAAATCTCAACGTGGGATTTTGCATCTCCGGTTTCATCATCAACAGTTTTCCAAATGCCAACTGGAGAATTTTGAGCAGTTAACATCACTGCAAAAACCAAAAGACTGAAGAAGGTCAAAAAACTTTTTTTCATATAAATATTGATGTTTAACGATGCGAAAATACTGTAATAACTCTATTCCTATAAAAATCAGCCAGTTAAATACAATTTTAACCTTAATATGCTAACAACTTCTCGATGGCCTTTTCCACTTTTTCGATGCTTGGAACGATGGTTTTTTCCAGAGTCTCATTCAAAGGAATGGCTGGCATATTTTCTGCCCCAATGGTCATGACCGGTGCGTCTAAATATTGGAAACAGTTTTCCTGAATACGTGCTGAAACGCTTTGCGCAAAGGAATTATTGACAGACTCTTCCGTTACCACCAATATTTTTCCATGCTTTTTGGACAATTCGAAAATTTGCGCTTCATCTAATGGATACAAGGTCCTTAAATCCAGAATTTCTATTTTCCCTTTAAAAGATTTTGCTGCATTCAGAGCCCAATGTACTCCCATACCATAAGTAACGACCAAACAACTGGTTCCGGCTTCTACTTCCTTTTCATCAGCTGCTAAAAACACACGTGCCTTTCCAAATGGAATAGCATATTCTTCATCCGGAAGAGCTGTTCTGGCTGCTTCAGTACCTCTTACTTTTGACCAATACAAACCTTTGTGTTCAAAAATAACTACCGGGTTCGGGTCTGCATAGGCCGATTTTAATAGTCCCTTTAGGTCAGCACCGGTACTTGGATAGGCTATTTTGATGCCTCTGATATTGGTAACCACAGATTCGACAGAAGAAGAGTGGTAAGGGCCACCACTTCCATAAGCACCGATGGGTACCCTCAATATCATACTAACAGGCCATTTCCCATTTGACAAATAATTGGAACGACTTACTTCCGTAAACAACTGATTGAGCCCCGGCCAGATGTAGTCGGCAAATTGCACCTCAACAATAGGTTTGAGATCCATTGCACTCATACCAACTGTACTTCCTACGATGAAAGCTTCCTGAATAGGCGTGTTGAAAACACGGTTGTCACCAAATTTTTGTGCCAGGGTTGCTGCTTCTCTAAATACCCCGCCCAGTCTTCCACCAACATCTTGTCCATACAACAAACAATGCATGTCCTGACGCATCATTTCTTCAACAGCTACCAAGGCTGAGTCTACCATAACAGTTGGCTCTGCCCCTTTAGGACTTCTATCCCCTTTTTCTTCTGTAATGGGTGTTGGGGCAAAATCATGCGTAAACAAATCTTCTGGTCTGGGATCTTCAGCGTTTCGAGCTTCTTCAAAATCCTTCAACACGGTTGTCAATGCATCCTTTTCCAACTTCTTCAATTCCTTTTCGGTAAATCCTTCCTCCAGCAATTGGTGCCAAAAAATTGGGTATGGATCACGGCTTTGGTGTTCATCCAAATCATCGCGATACCATTCTTTTCTTACACCTGATGTATGATGATTGAGCAAAGGAACCTTTGCATGCACCAAAAAAGGTCGTCTTTCTTTTCTGATTGTTTCAAATACCTCTTCTAAAACCGTGTAACATTCAAAAAAGTCATTTCCTTCTATGCTTCTCGTTTCTATCCCTTTAAATCCTTCTGCATATTCAGCAGCATTCATGGCGCGGGTTTCTTCAGCATTGGCTGAAATATCCCAACCGTTATCTTGTACCAAATACAAAATTGGGAATTGTTTCAATGCAGCCATTTGCAGGGCTTCAGCCACCTCACCTTCCGTTACTGATGCATCACCCAATGAACAAACCACCAAAGGCAAATTCTTTTTATCACGGTAGCTGTCATGATCAAACAATTCTAACGCCTCTCGGTAATGCATACCCATGGCTACACCTGTAGCCGGGATAGCTTGCATACCTGTAGCTGAAGATTGGTGAGGAATTTTAGGCTTGTCCGAATCTTTCAAACTTGGATGGCAATAATAACTTCTACCTCCACTGAATGGATCATCTCTTTTGGCCATCAATTGCAGCATCAACTCGTACGGACGCATCCCAATGCTCAACAAAATCGAATCGTCGCGATAATAAGCTGACAGATAATCCTGTGGCTTTAACAACAGTCCTGTAGCAATCTGCACCGCTTCATGCCCTCTGGATGTTGCATGTACATATTTGGATACGAATTTAAAGTTGTCTTCATACACTTCGGTCATGGATTTGGCAGTAGCCATGAGCCGAAAGGCCTTTTTTAAAATGTCTTTTTTAATCTGTGTTTTGGTTAGTGGCATTTGTATTTTTTTACGGCGCGTTTCCTGATAAATAATTATCTAAGTCAGGAAATTGTTCTGCCAGGTTCTGTATAGTTTTTTCATCCAGCTTAAATCCGTTTCGGTAAACTATAACTTTGGCATTTTCCACACCATTTTTCAATAATTGCTTTTTGAGTTCTTCGGCTGATGCAAAGGTTTGATATAATCCAACTGTTGCATGATAGGTGCTTTCATCCATACTTTTCTCCAATGTCGGATTGGGTACTACCATTAAATATTCCCCTTCGTATCGGTTGGAAGAATTATCAATTTCTATTTTAAAAGATAGGTCTTTAAGTGCTTCTTCAAAAAAGGCCCCTTTTTGGTCAACCATAAATTCCGGTGGATTTTTTCGCTCGTATTCCACCTTCACTTTTGCCTTTTCTTCATTTAAAAAATAATACACTATCCTGCTATTATACTCCCCGGCACGGGTATTTTCTTCCTCTCCAATTTTATTATAAACAATTGGAAAATTGTTTCCACAAGCTTTTAATTGGACTCTTTTAGGATCAATACCAAATGCGAATAATTGTCTGGATGCCTTTTCAAGCGCTTCCATGGATGCATACATACCCTCTATTCCGGATTTATCGCTATCTGTATGGCCCATCATCAGCAAGGAAACTTTTGGATTCCTAGCCAGATAAGCGCCTATAGTTTCTATGATGGCCCTGTTGTTATCATTAGCTAGTTCCAAGGGATTTTGGTAGTAAATCTCCTTGAATACACTTTCTTCTTCTGATGTATTTGTTTTGCCGATTGTAGATGAGACTCCCACAGCAGGAGCATCAACCGGTCTTTTTAAAATGTCATAAAAAAGTTCTGGACCATTTTCAGCCACCATAGCAGGATCAGGTTCAGGATACAATGCCTGGTAAATATCCCTGTGGCCTATCCCTGTTTTTCTTGCAGAGGAGAAATACGCTCTTCTTCCATTTTCAACCAAACGATAATAATCGTCATCTTCTGATGAGTTGATAGGCACACCCATATTTTCAGGACCGGACCATTTTGAAGTTTCTATATTGAAAGTGGACGTAAAAATATCAAAGCCTCCATAAGAACGGTCGGAGCGATTACTACTAAAATAAACCGTTAAGCCATCACGCGTCAAAAAGGGACATTTCTCATCATAAGCACTGTTTACCTCCGGCCCCAGATTCATCGGCAATGACCAATAGGTTCCGTTAAACCTCGTGATATACAAATCCAATCCTCCATAGCCCCCCGGTCTTCTACTTGAAAAAAGCATGGTGCTATCATCGTAAAAATACAGGCTCACATCGCCTTTTTCCGGTTCCATTGGACTCTTAAACTGGGATTTTTCCAGTGTCTTTTCCTGTATTCTTTTAAAAGTATCCACTACAATTTCACCTCCGAAAAGCGTAAGCCCTTTAAAAAGATACATTTGTTTTCCATCATGGCTAAAATCCAACAAGACCTCATGGCGCGGGCTGTTCAACAGGTAACTCAGCGGAATTGCTTGTGACCATCTCCCTGCTTCGTCAGAAGCTGCTGTAAACATATCGGCACAGAACTGTCCTGTTCGTTCATTGATAAGGCCATATTCGTCTCTCCTATCACCTAGATTTCCTTCGCGTATGGAGGAAAAATAGATTTTAGAAGGGAAATTCGGACTGGGAACCGGTGCAAAATCATCTCCACGGGAATTTACCGTTGGACCCAGATTTTGTACAATAACATCTTGTTTTTGCTGATAATGATACACCCCATAGCCACATCGCCTGATTTCCTCTTTGATTTTGGCCCGTAATGGGTTATCCATGTCTGTCAGACGCAGGAAATTTTTGTAATAGCTGATGGCATCTGAAAATTGGTGGTTGGCGTGAGCAATGGAGCCAAGATAATATTGAATATCAGGGTCAGTACCTTTTTCAGCTTCATTTATGGCACTTAAATAGGCTTTTGCTTTGGGAAGATTATTGGTATGAAAATAACAAATACCCAAGGCTCTTTGATACTCCTCTTTGTTGGAAGATTGCTTTTCCAGGTTTTCAAGAGCTTCTCTGGCATCAAAATACCTTTCGGATTCCATGTATTCTTCCGCCAGCTTTTTTAAAACGCGACGAGAGGGCTGGGCATTTACCTGCAGGCAAAGCAACACCAATACCAGGAGCCATATCCCTCTGTGTATCATAGAAAAGTTCTTAGTGCAATCACCAAATATACCCAAATAAAAGCACGATTGAAATCAGTGCCCTTTCCGGAGTATTCCAAAAAGGGCACTGAAAATGTACTTTTTTAAACGGTTCTTTCAGCGTCAAATTGTTCCAGGTAATCTCCTACCCTTCTGAGGAAAGATCCTCCAAGTGCACCATCGACTACCCTGTGGTCATAAGAAAGTGAAAGGAACATCATATGTCTAACGGCAATCAAATCTCCATATTCAGTCTCAACGACCGCTGGTTTCTTTTTAATTGCGCCGGTAGCCATAATAGCAACCTGTGGTTGATTAATAATGGGGGTACCCATTAAGTTGCCAAATGTTCCCACATTGGTTAGGGTGAAAGATCCATCCTGAATTTCTTCAGGCTTCAATTTATTTATTCTGGCCCTGTTGGCAAGGTCATTTACCTGCTTAGCCAATCCAACTAAATTCAATTGCTCTGCATTTTTAATTACAGGAACAATCAAATTGCCGGAAGGAAGCGCTGTTGCCATACCAAGGTTCAGGTTTTTCTTCACGATGATTTTGTCGCCATCTACAGAAACGTTGACCATTGGGAAATCAGTAAGTGCCTTTGCTACAGCTTCCATGAATAATGGCGTGAAAGTAATTTTCTCCCCATACTTCTTCTGGAATTCACCTTTTACCTTTTCACGCCAGTTAACCATATTGGTTACATCTACTTCAACAAAGGAAGTTACGTGAGCAGAAGTGCGCTTCGAATTCACCATATGGTCCGCAATCAACTTTCTCATGCGATCCATTTCTACAATCTCCACGTTGCCCGAAACCGAAGTTGCCGGTTTTGCAACAGGAGCAGTTGGAGCAACACTCGTTGATTTCGCTTGAGGTGCTGCCACTGAAGTACCTCTATTTTCCAGATATCCTAAAATATCATGCTTTGTTACTCTCCCATGCATTCCACTACCTGAAAGTCCTTCCAGTTCATTGACTGAAACACCTTCTTCCTGAGCGATTTTCCTTACTAGTGGAGAATAGAATTTATTTCCAGATGATTTAGGGATTTCAGTGGTGGCAGTTGCAGGAGCCTGCACAGGTGCATCTTCTTTTGGAGTGTTCTCAACAGCATGTCCATTTGAATTGGATTTGCCGTTGGAAGAACTTGATGGCTCTGCTACACTTGGGGTAGATGCAGGCTGAGCATCCTCTCCCTCTGTGCCAATGATAGCAATGGCAGTACCAATAGGCACGACATCATTTTCTTTAAACAATATTTCTTTGATTACACCTTTCACAGGTGACGGAACTTCAGAATCAACTTTATCCGTTGCAATTTCTAAGATGGTCTCATCCACATCCACTTCATCTCCAACCTGCTTTACCCAATTGAGAATAGTGGCCTCCATAATACTTTCCCCCATCTTCGGCATTATCAATTCAACCTGAGCCATGTATAATTATTTTGATTTTAAATTTGGTTTCATTTTAGGGCTGCAAAATTACCATAATCCATTGGTTATACAAAGTAACCGGGGCTTTGGTTCAATATATTATTTGGCTGGGGATAGAAAAAAGGGGCTTTTTTAAAATTTTTAGAAAAATAAGTGGTCGACCCTACCTTTTCACAAAAATTGCCTTTAAATTATCACCCTCCTAACCAGCCTTTACCCTGCCTTTTTTGCATCGTATTAAATTACTCCAAATGAAACACCAACGTTACAAAAAACTGATGGTAGCGAATCGTGGCGAAATTGCTATCAGGATCTTACGCGCAGCCAGTGAATTGAACCTCCGAACCGTTGCGATGTACACTTTTGAAGACCGGTACTCCCTGCATCGTTTCAAAGCAGACGAAAGTTATCAAATCGGTCCTGAAGACGAGCCTTTGAAACCTTATCTCGATATTGACGAGATAATTAGGGTCGCCAAAAAGAATGATGTCGATGCAATCCATCCGGGTTATGGGTTTTTATCTGAAAATGTAGGATTTGCCAGGAAATGTCGGGAAGCCGGAATCATTTTTATTGGTCCGGAGCCTGAAACCATGGAGCAGCTAGGCGATAAAATCAAGGCAAAAAAGCTGGCCAGGCGTGAAAATGTACCCATCATTGAAGACAATCAACAAGATGTTACCAGCGAAGAAATCGCCCTGGAAGAAGCTACACGGATTGGATTTCCGGTCGTAGTAAAAGCTGCCGCAGGAGGTGGTGGAAGGGGCATGCGTATTGTAAATGAAGCTTCCCAAATCAAATCTGCCTATAGGGAAGCAAAAAGAGAAGCACTCACAGCATTTGGAGATGACACGATTTTCATCGAAAAATATATTGCCAATCCCAAGCATATTGAAATTCAAATCCTGGGCGATAAGTATCAAAACCTTCTACATCTTTTTGAAAGGGATTGTTCGGTACAAAGACGTTTCCAAAAAGTAGTGGAAATTGCCCCTAACCTTACCCTTTCTCAAGCTACAAAAGAAAAAATATACGAATACGCTCTTAGGCTGGGAAAAGCAGTAAACTACAGTCACGCCGGTACAGTAGAGTTTTTGGTGGATGAAGATGAGTCGATTTATTTCATTGAAGTTAATCCGCGGATCCAGGTAGAGCACACTATTACCGAAGAAATAACCGGGGTAGATTTGGTAAGATCTCAAATCCTCATTTCGATGGGATATGAGCTGGCCAGTCCGGAGATAAATCTCAAGAGTCAGTCAGATGTTGAATTAAAAGGCTGTGCTATCCAATGTCGGATAACCACTGAAGATCCTGAAAATGACTTCAAACCCGATTATGGTACCCTGATTGCCTATCGATCCGCCAGTGGATTTGGAATTAGGCTGGATGCGGGCTCGGCCTTTCCGGGTGCTGTGATTTCACCATTTTTCGACAGCCTTTTGGTAAAAGTAACGGCCTGGGGCCGTACCATGGACGAAGCATCCTATAGACTTCATCGTGCGCTAAGGGAATTTAGAATTCGAGGGGTGAAAACCAATATTGACTTCCTGCTCAATCTCCTTAAAAATGAAACCTTCATCAAAGGAGAAGCAACGGTTAATTTTATAAAAGAAAACCCCGGTCTTTTTAATCTGCCGCGCCGAAAGGACAGAGGTACAAAAATGCTTAATTACCTGGCAGGCATAGTTGTAAATGGTAATGAGGATATAAAATTCAGAGATGAGCGATTAAATAAGCTTTTTAGGCTTCCAATCGTTCCTGCTTACGATAATAAAAAAACACCCCCGTCAGGCACCAAACAATTGTTGGAAGCCAAAGGAAGAGATGGTTTTATACAATGGTTGAAAAATGAAAAACGCATCCACTATACAGATACCACTTTCCGAGATGCGCACCAATCTCTGCTGGCAACCCGCATGCGTACCTTCGACATGATGAAAGTTGCAGAAAGTTTTGCCCACCATCATGGAAAGGATGTCTTTTCAATGGAAGTTTGGGGTGGAGCGACTTTTGACGTAGCCATGCGTTTTTTGAAAGAATCTCCCTGGGAAAGGCTTCGATTAATCAGA
This sequence comes from Saprospiraceae bacterium, assembly GCA_020436955.1. Lineage (GTDB taxonomy): Bacteria > Bacteroidota > Bacteroidia > Chitinophagales > Saprospiraceae > JAGQWW01. The sequence goes on from JAGQWW010000007.1 coordinate 12,588, forward strand.
GAGGCAATTCCAAACACTTTACTTCAAATGCTCTTACGAGGCTCCAATGGTGTGGGGTATAAAGCTTATCCAGACAACCTGATTGTTAAGTTTATTGAAAATGCTGCCGAAACAGGCATCGACATTTTCAGAATTTTTGACAGCCTTAATTGGGTAGAAAATATGAAGGTGAGCATCAAGACCGTCCGGGAAAATACCGATAGCCTGGCTGAAGCTTGTATCTGCTATTCAGGAGATGTTGCTGACCCTTCGAAAACAAAATTTAACCTACAGTATTATGTGGATTTGGCCAGGGAACTTGAAGATGCAGGTTCCCATATCTTAGCTATAAAAGACATGGCCGGATTGCTCAAACCAAGAGCAGCTGATATTTTAATTCCAGCCTTGCAAGAAGCAGTAGATATACCTATTCACCTCCATACTCACGACACCTCCAGCATACAATCAGCCACCTATCTTTCTGCTGTTGAAAAAGGAGTTGATGTAATTGATGTGGCTTTATCAAGCATGTCGGGGTTAACCTCCCAACCCAATTTTAACAGTGTAATTGCGATGCTGCAGGGGAACGAACGGGAGAACCCAATCGACCTGGACCAGCTCAATGAGTTTAGCCATTATTGGGAAGCGGTTCGACAGTATTACTATCCTTTTGAATCAGAATTAAAGGCCGGAACTGCTGAAGTGTATGACCATGAAATTCCCGGTGGACAATACAGCAATTTGAGACCACAAGCCAGAGGGCTTGGGTTGGAAGACCAATTTGAAACCATCAAACACAATTACAGGATAGCCAATAAAGTATTGGGCGATCTCATCAAAGTAACGCCTAGTTCAAAGGTGGTCGGAGACCTTGCCATGTTTATGACCTCCAACGGATTGGACGAAACATCCTTGTTGGAAAAAGGGCCTGGTCTTTCTTTCCCAGATAGTGTCAAAAACCTTATGAGAGGCGATCTTGGTCAAATCAAAGGCGGATTCCCGGCAGCATTCCAGGAAATGGTTTTGAAGGGAGAAAAACCATTTACAGATCGTCCCAATGCACACCTGGAGGCGATTGATCTGGACAAGGGATATCTGGAATTTTTGGAAAAATATGGTGACCATTTCAACGAAAACGATTATTTGAGTTCGCTTTTATATCCAAAGGTGTTTGAAGATTATGCTGCTCACTTTGAAGAAAACGGAGAAGTACGTAATCTGCCAACCCCTGCTTTCTTTTATGGCATGAAGCCCAATGAAGAGATCATGGTTGAAATTGAGCCCGGGAAAACAATCTCTATAAAATACCTCAATATGACCGAACCAAATGAACAAGGGGTTCGACTCGTGTTTTTCCGGCTAAATGGACAGACCAGGTCCATTCAGGTTACCGACAAGGATTTTGCATCTAATGTCAAGAAAAACGAAAAGGCTTCGGCTCCTAATGAAGTAGGTTCGCCATTACAAGGAAGCTTATCAAAAATACTGGTAAAAGAAGGAGACGAAGTAGCAGTCAATACCCCATTATTCATCATAGAAGCCATGAAAATGGAAAGTACTATCACTTCCAATATGGCAGGAACTATCAAAACCATCCATTTGAAAGAAAAAACATTGGTAGAACAGGATGATTTGGTGGTAACGATAGAATAGGTCTGGTTGCTGGATGCTGGTTGCTAGATACTGGTTTCTTGTTGCTGGATGCTTGTTGCTTTTTTATGCCAACCCCTCGAGGTTGGCGGGTGATTCACCGCAAACCGCACTACGCGAACCGCATCACGCAAACCGCATCCCCTAATCCTGCTCAAAAAAAGCGACGCTGGCGCCTACCCAGTCTTTGTCTTTGTTGTATTTGACACCGACCATTTCGCCTTTGGTGAGTCTGACCAGGTTGTTGACCAACTTGGGACGGTCCCAACCTTGTTTCCAGATCATCATCATGCGGATTTCGACCTTGGAGGGTTCGTTTGGATTGGAAGTTTGGATGGCATAAGCATATTTGGCTTTATGCTGAAGGATATAATCTTCCGGATTATCGATGGCTTCCAGGTCTTCTTTTTTGACATGGAACTTTACACCTTCACCAGAAAAAGAGAACAAGGGCTTCAGCACATAATTCTCTAAATCTTCCGGATATGTTTCTATTTCATTTAAAAAATACGTCTTTGGAACAAAAGGAGAATCCAGGGATGGCATGGTATACTTGCTAATCTTCATAAACCAATTGGGATGACCGGCCCATTCTACATCTACCTCTTCCGTCATATTGAATTCTCTAAAAAGATCTTTTCTTCTTAGCAATTCATCAAAAATAACCCTGTTAAAGATTCTTTTTACCGTTACTCGCTTTCCGTCGTGGTCAAAATAATACAATTCTTTTCCTTCCCGCTTCAGCTTGCTAAGGCACAAAATTTTAATACCTAAAAGCTTATACACACCCCAAAAATCAATTCGCGTATGCTGTTTTTCAGGTTCTATTTCAAGCAATATTACATTCTCTGGATGCTGATCCCCAACTATCACTTCTCTAAGAAGGTCCAGATAGGTTTCGTTATTTAATCCATTGAACAGATGGTTTACATGCGCTGGTATATCAAATGCTTCCCGATAACAACCCGCCAACAAGTGTTGGAAAAAATATAAAGAAGGGAATCCCTGAAGCTCGATCAATTGCGGTATCAATTCTCCGTCTTCGCCTTCACATATTCCAAAGTCATATTGCAAAAACAGTGGATGATGGTCCTCGTTGGGAACCAGCAAATCAGGAAGTTTTATGGCAGATTTCGCAGCTTCGTTAAAGTCCGGGTGCGTAATCACATCATTGATGTGTTCACAAGCATCAAATAGCTTTTTTCTCAGCTCTTTTGGAATAAATATGGGCGTTTCACACACCCGAAAAGTAGGTGCCTCACCAAAACCCTCTTCTATCAAATTCAGGAAATGCTGATATTTCTCCTGTGTAAAATTTGCATTGAATTGTTCTCGTAATGCTTTAATCATGAAGAAGGTTTTTTATAAAAAATGAGAAGAAATACCATCCATTTGACAGGTATTTCTTCTCGCTAAATTATTCTATTTTTTTCGCAAATCAATCCCGTAATCAGGATTTTCATGGCAATCTTTCTTCTTTTTATCTACGTTTCGAAAACGTGTAGTAATATTCTCCCGGATAATTTTCATAAAAACCCTCCAGTAAAACTTTATCATTAGCCTTTTCCAGTTCAGTGATGACATCATCTACTGAAGAAACTCTACGATCATTCACCTTTGTGATTACATAATCCGGGTCCATTTCTGTTCTTTCAATCTTACTGCCTCTGTAAATGCTAACTACCTTTACCCCTCCCATATTCATCCTTCTTTTTTCAGAAGGAAGTAATTCTCGCAATTCAAAACCCAAATCCAACAGGATGGATTTGTTTGGTGTTGCCGCCGAAAGCGCAATCGAATTATTTCTGTTTTTAAGGGTAATGTTAGCTTCTTTTAAACTACCACTTCTATAAAAACGCGTAGTAACCACATCACCGGGTCTGTATCGGCCGATTTGCTCCTGCAATTCAGGCATAGTGCTAACCTTTTTATTGTTGATAGAGATTATCACATCTCCTGCTCTCAAGCCTGCTTCATCAGCTCCTCCCAAAGGTGTAACTTTTGAAATGTAAACACCTTCTACAGCCGGCAAATCAAGATCCTTCGCCATTTGATTATTGACAGGTTCAATGTTTACACCCAGGATAGCTCTTTGTACTTCACCGTATTCTTTAAGATCTGCAATTACTTTTTTAGCAAGATTGGCAGGTACTGCAAAGGAATATCCTTCATACATACCAGAACGGGTAATAATCGCAGTGTTAATACCTATAAGTTCTCCTTCAGTATTAACCAGCGCTCCACCACTGTTGCCTGGATTTACTGCTGCATCCGTCTGAATAAAAGACTCTATACTGTATTGGTCCTCCAGGATATTGATATTTCTACCTTTAGCACTAACAATTCCTGCTGTCACGGTCGATTCCAAATTAAATGGATTACCAACGGCTAAAACCCACTCTCCTACAAAGACCTGGTCTGAATTTCCAAAGCTTAGAGAAGGAAGGTTTTCTCCTTTTATTTTTAAAAGCGCTAAATCTGTTGAAGGGTCAACTCCAATGATTTCAGCTTTGTAATCTCTTTTGTCATATAAAGTAACGTCTATATTGTCACCATCTTCAATTACATGCTTATTGGTTACAATGAATCCGTCAGGTGATATGATAACACCTGAGCCTGAGGAAGCCGCATAGGTACTACCACCCCAGAAGTAGTCACTTTTCTGGCTTGATTTAATATTTACCACTGCGGGAGTAACGATAGAGGCCGCTTTTTTAAAATCAATTGGGCCACTTACAGGAGCATTCGCTAAATCTTCAGCAGAAATGGGTTGAGAAGTATATTTTTCAAATTCAGTATACTTCGCCGGGATGGTCTCCTTGATCAATACTTTTTGGGGTTCTTCCACACTACGGTACAATACCACAGCCAAAATTGCGCTAAGCAAGGAAGAGGTAACAATTAGAGCATAATTCTTCATATGGCCTCTTTTTTAGGTGGCTCAGATGAGCAGGTAATCAAAACGGGTGAATAATTTCCTCAATTTGTACAACTTTGCAAGAGCATATTTATTTCTCTAAGCAAAGAGCTTACCGAATTCAAAAATAATGAATGGATTTTCAAGATAACACCCAAGTTTTATTTTGTTTAACGTGGGAAACTCTTTAACGAGATATTAATAAACGAAGTGTAAGGAAAAGATAAATTTTGACATTCCATGGAAGAAAAGAAGCGAATAGCAGATTACCAGACAGAAGATGACCCTAATTACATTGGAAATATGTGGGGCTGGAAGCTGAGTTATATTTCGCTGGCAATTATCTTGTTTTTCATCGCCTGGATGGCCTATTTACATTGGTCCAATGGCACGGTTCCATCCGGGTACAATCCGGATCAGGTCAAACAAGACAGCACTGAGATTTCAAAAGAAACAAATAACGGACATGATTAATGCAGCTATTCCATTTTATAAATACCAGGGCACAGGAAATGATTTCATCTTGATAGACCAACGGGTGACCAAGTATTTAAAAAAAGGAGACACCGAGAAAATTAAATTTATGTGTGACCGCCATTTTGGAATCGGAGCAGATGGATTGATTTTACTGGAGCTACTGGACGGCTACGATTTTGAAATGGTCTATTTCAATTCGGATGGCAATGAAAGTTCTATGTGTGGAAATGGTGGCAGGTGTATTACCAAATTCGCCCACGACCTGGGCCTTATCGAACACCAGGCATCTTTTCTCGCAATCGACGGACCACATGATGCTATCGTTGAAATAGATGGAGGTATCGCATTAAAAATGAAGGACATTGATCAATTAGAGGTAATGGATAATGCTGTTGTGCTAGATACAGGTTCTCCCCATTATGTTGCTTTTGTTGAAGATATAACAGCTGTTGACATCATCAATGATGCAAGAGCTATACGGTATAATGAACCTTTTAAAGAAAAAGGTATCAATGTCAATTTTGTACAACCACATCCTCAGGATAAATTGTCTGTAGCTACCTATGAAAGAGGCGTAGAATGGGAAACTCTTTCCTGTGGGACAGGTGTTACTGCTGCTGCCATCGCGCATGTAGTATATCAACAAAAACCGAATGGCTATTATGAAATTCCCATCGAGGCCAAAGGTGGAAATCTTGTAATCAAGTTTGAATATACCGGCAGAAAGATCAAAAATGTCTGGTTATGTGGTCCTGCTGAATTTGTGTTTGAAGGGAAAATATGATACAAATATTCAAGTGACGAATGACGAGTGAAATTTAAAAAGAAACTCGTCATACGTCAATCAATATTCGTCACTTTGATTAAGCTGTTTTCCTCTTCAAAATCAAAGCCGTCAAAAGGCTCACCAGCAACCCTACCGGAAGTATTTCCATTAGGGTCATTCCTATTCTGATAAATGGATTCTTGTACATTTCAAGAAACTGTTGATTTTCCACTCTCTTTTCCTCAATCTCTACTTCACTGGCTCCATTTTGAACCATCTGCTCAATTTGATAATCAACATATTTTTGTGGGAAATCTTGTGCGGCCTCAGATATGCCGTAATAAAACATCCAACCGGCTACGTAAATACTAGAAGCTACCAGGGCAATTAAAAACCCTACCTTAAATGCCTTTCCAAATGTAATTACACCTTCCTGGTGTTTATCACGATAGTTTTTAACACCAAAAAATATCATGGAAAGGGAGACAATCATGGAAATATACCCCAGTATCTCGCCCTTATCCATGTCCATCTGACCGTCTTCCTGCCACAGAGGAACCATTCCTAGCATCATGGTGGTAACTACCAAACCTGAAATAGCTCCGTAGGTTAATACTACTTTTTTCATTGCAATTAGTTTTAAGTGATTTGATGCCACAAACCAACCGGAAATAGTCGAATTTCCTTTCACACTAAAGTACCAATCTGGTTAAAAATAATCCTTTCACCCTTTAGTACTATATCATTTTCACAAAATTCCAATGGATTTGGCCTTGTCGACCGCCTGGGTGCGTCTTTTTACATCGAGCTTGGAAAATAAATTAGTGGAGTGCGTCTTGATTGTATTGAGCGATAGAAACAATTCATCAGCAATTTCCTGATTGGAATGGCCTTTTGCCATAAGTTGCAGCACTTCAAATTCCCGATTGCTTATTCCGTATTCAGCTAACATGGCTTCAGGATCCCCGGCTTTTTCTTCAGAAGCCTGGATTACCTGTTTGGGATTTGTCAATTTTAACCCTGCCCAAATTCCCAGGACCGTAAAAAAAACAGCTACAATGGTAAGGTAAACCTCTATCCCCAAATCGCGGATAAGGTATTTGTATTGTAAAAATTTTAGCAATGCTAAAAGCACAGCCATTGCAAGGCCATATAGTAAAATGGACTTTTTCATAGGGTAAAAATAAAAAAGGGCAATTGGAATAGACCTGAAAAAATCAGGATTGCTTCCAATTGCCCTTTTTACAAGCAAAAATTATTCTTACTTGATATCGTTCAATTCAACATAGAATACCAATTCAGCACCTCCTGGAATGTTTGGAGGAGATCCTTGTGCACCATATCCCAAATCACTCGGGATAAACAAAGTAGCTTTACTACCCTCGTTTAACAATGGAATACCCATATCCCATCCTGCAATAACCTGACCTTGTCCAACAGGAAAGGTAAATGGCTGACCTCTTCTGAATGAATTGTCAAACATAGTACCATCTGTCAACATACCGTAGTAATTTACTTCAACAGCATCACCCGGTTGTGGTTTTGGGCCTGTACCTTCTTCCAAGATTACATACTTCAAGCCTTCAGGTGTTTCCTGAAGATCCAATTTACCTTCTTTATAATCAGCAAGGACCGCTTGAACTTTTTCTCCAATTTCAGACTCCATTGCTTTCATCTCATCTGATTTGGCCTGCATTTTTGCCATTTGTTCCTGGCGGTAAGCTTCAAACTCATCCTTGGTCATTACATCGGTAATCTTGATATCGAAAGTCAAAGATTTAATACCTACCAAGTCGGGAGGCAAGTTTGAAACGGTATCAATTACCATATCAACAGATGCACTATCACCCTCTGCAAGCAATCCCAACATGTCTTCAATAGGGTTGTCTTTTGCACCTTCCGTAACTTCCATAATCTGTTCTTCACCCATATCGCGTGAATCAAACATTACGGAATCTCCATTTCTCTGTGTAATATGAAAAAGCATGTAATCACCAACAGCAGGTTTTTGACCACTGCCGTCTGTGTGAAGCGTATATTCAAATCCGTATGGTGTGGTTTTCTTGCCGTTTCCGGAAGAATCACATGATGTCATCGCAAACAATCCGGCTGCGAACAACGAAAAAATTAGCAATCGCATAAATCTGTTTTAATTAAAATGTTTGTTTGGTTGATAAAGGTTGGGGGGAAGCATACCAAAATTTTTCCCACTGTCTTTATTTAAAGGGCGCAAGGTATTGAAAAAGAATGAATCACCCTTATGATTTAGTCGGGATTGCCAATTCTTTAGCCAACCATTGACCAGTATAACTCTTTTTGTCTTTGGCTACTTTCTCCGGCGTTCCTTTTGAAATAATCTGTCCACCACCTGACCCGCCTTCTGGACCCAAATCGACTATCCAGTCAGCCACCTTGATTACATCCATATTATGTTCTATGACCAATACGGTATTTCCCTTTTTGACCAGTCTATTCAAAACATGCAACAAGTGGCGAATATCTTCAAAATGCAAGCCTGTAGTTGGTTCATCCAGGATGTAGAAAGTATTTCCGGTATCTCGCTTTGACAACTCTTCTGCTAGTTTTACCCGCTGGGCTTCCCCTCCTGATAAGGTTGTAGCTTGCTGACCCAATGTGATATAACCCAACCCTACATCGTTC
>JAGQWW010000080.1 GCA_020436955.1 Saprospiraceae bacterium
GCGACAAAGGAATTGGCATCCCCAAAGATTCTCAAGCTAAGGTTTTTGAAAAATTCTACCGTGTTCCTACCGGCAATGTGCACAATGTTAAAGGATTTGGACTGGGACTGTATTACATTAAAAATGTAGTCAATGCCCACGGCTGGAAAATACTGCTCGAAAGTGAAGAAGGAAAAGGAACCAATATCCACATCGATATCCCGGTGAAAAAATAAGCTCCAATCAAAAAAAACCGAATATCCAAAACCGAAAACCGAAAACCGAAAACCGAACCGCAAACCTAGTTCATCGAAAAAGTGGCTACTTCTTCTTTTTCAGCAGGATCTAACCTGAAAATTGCCTTGAAAGCTTCATACTGTTGAGGAAAAACAGCCTTGAATCTTTTTGCATGTGTAAAGAAATGAACTGCCCCCACTGGTAATACATCATCCTGGGGCAACCCTACAAATCTTTCAATTGCTTCCTTTTTTAAGCCACTTACCTGTGGCAATTTCACCCAAAAGTCATCGCTGAATGTTGGGTAGGGAACCATTGGATAAGAGTTCCTGTAGACGTTAAAAAACTCATGTAGCCCAAGGTGGTAATATTGGTTGGTTTGCATAAAACCCAACATAAATTGCTCTATGGAAAACATGATAACACCGTCTTCTTCGAAATTTTCAGAAGCGTGAAACTTTTCAGGAAATTGAGGAGATGGGAAGGGGTGTGGATACACTATTATTTGCTCAAACTTTTTCAATAAATAATCCTCAAGACCAAAAGTCAACCTTACAGCACTGGCAGCTATCAAACCTTTAATATCAGTTGGAACACTTTCCATTCCCTGCGGCATATAATCATGCGCAATCATAAACAGGGAAATTCTGTCTTTGTAAAGTTTTTTCTCCTTTGGAAATAAGGTTTTAAAAAACGGATCGTAGCGATTTAAAAGCGTTTCAACCATTGGATCCAACTTGGGTGGCTTTCTCTTATACCACCACCAATCAATTTGTGGACTCAAAACATAAATCACAGCCAATGCAATAACTGCGGGTGCAACATACACAGCATGTGTGGGATTAAATTCCCAGGCAAAATACAACGCCAGCAGGGCCATTAAAACAAAGGGAGCTGCTAGTATCCTTGACAACATATGGTTAGGCTTTTAGGTGCCAAACTTAAGTCCCATTCTGATATTCATTTGCTGGTCTTTTTTTACACGAACGGATTTTTGACCGTTGTCTGTTGTAAAGAACTCAGAGCTCAGAACTATTTTTGTGGCACTTCTGATTTTATCAAATTCTTCTGCTGAGAAGGGCGAATATAAGGTACTCTTTCCTATGCCTACCACTTCTCCACTATCATCAACAGGCGCTGCCGACAAGACCGGTTCCTTTTTCTCGAAAAGAGAATCTAACACCTGACCATTGTCATCGATGAAATATCCTTGTAATCGAACTTCAACACCCAGCTCATTTTCAGAAACTATTTTAAACTCGGCATGCGTAATGTCATCATAACCGGAAAGCTCCCAATCCAGGGTATCGGTCACCGTAAACCCACTTGCACGGCCATACAAGGGTAAATCCATTTCAACGATAAACAGATATTCACTATTTTCTGTAATAAACCCTCGAATGTCCTCATCCTGGTCTGGATTGGTAATGGCTTCTACAAAATATACTACTTCCAAAGGTCCAGCCCCTAAAATTTGAGGCATGTTAGAATTTTGATAATCAAAAATGAAGGTATCTACTGCTGTTTCCCCTAACTCGTCCGGATAAGAGGGATAGGAGAAATAGGGCGGATTATCTATATATGGACTTTGCAGGGATATCACCCCTTCATTGATGGTATTGACATCAAAATAATGGATGATTGCCTGGGTCGGCACCCCAAAAGAATTATTGGAATAAATAGAAATCTTGGGTTCTTCAAAATAGATATCCCCGGTGGTCCAATTATCAAAAAAGTCAATGCGGATGGTATCTGGAGAAGACTCATGTACTACTCTTCCAAAATATCCAACAAATAGAGAAAATTCAATATTGGAAATGAACATGTTAAAAATGCCAAATGGAAATTTAACCTTATCTCCTGTCGATAAATCTGTGGCTGAATAATTGAAATAAATAGAATCTCGATTGGGTGCCATGGTATATCCTTCCAAATCGATTGTGTCGACAAAATTACCAAATGGTCCAACTAAAAATTCACCTCCCAGGGTATCCTGACCTTTTGCTACACTCGGAAAAGACCACTTTACGCTATAGGTGGTAAACTGGGTATTGAATAAAGAAAGGATAAGTTGTCCCTTTCTTAAGTTCATAAAATCTACATCGATCGAATCCAATGCAAAGGGCAATGCAATGGTAGTATCCGTAATGGGAATAATCGGCTGTCGCTCCAATTCTGCTTGAAAAGATTCAAAAATCTCAAGACTGGTTTTGGTTTCCAACCTCCCTTTATAATTCAATCGAATCGTACCATCAGGGTCAAAATAGAGGAAGGTCTTATCTTCGACTTTATTCAACAATTCATCCATTGTAAAAGAAGCTTCTCCTATCGGAATAGCAAACTCCGCACCGGTGTTGTCATATTGTAAGCCATCTAAATCATCGATTTCATTACAAGAAACCAGGATCATGGCTAAACCAGAAAGCAGCAGGAACAATTTATTCATATCAATATTTGGGGCTTTACGCTTACAAAATTGCAGGAAATCCCTTTAAATCCAAGGAATATCCAACAAAGGGTTATTCAAACGTCAAAACAACTGGATTCTTATGAATGGTTCACCTCTTTACTTCAATTCGAAAGTTTGACCGAGTGTTGGGATCTCCACATCTTTAAAACCGAATTTTGAAAGATGATCTCTGAAATTAACTTGCGCATCATAAACACCGTGTACTAAAAACAGCTTTTTCAATGTCTTTTCCTGATTTTTAATAAACCAGGTCATCTCATCTCGGTCCCCATGCGCAGAGAAGGAATCCATAATCTCTACATCAGCTAAAATCTGTTTGTTTTGGCCAAAAAGATAAACAGATTTATTGCCGGCTCTAATATGACCACCAGTGGTTCCGGGAGCACAGTATCCTACCACCAACAGCGTATTCTTTGGGTTATCTATATTATTAAAAAGGTGATGGACCACCCTTCCCGCATTCATCATACCGGAAGCACTAATGATAATGGCAGGCTTTTTCATGGTATTTAATGCCTTGGACCCTTCCACGCTATGTACATACTGCAAGCGATTGAAACCAAATGGATTTGGATCGATCAACATATACTCATGTAGCTGTTCATCATAACATTCAGGATGGGTCCCGAATACAACTGTAGCATTCACTGCTAATGGACTATCGACGAAAACAGGTATTGGAGGCAACATGCCTGCTGTTTCCATTTGGTCAAGCATGTAGACGATTTCCTGGGTCCTACCCACACTGAAAGCCGGTATAATCAGCTTTCCTTTTTTCTCCAGGCAGGTATGCTTTATAATCTCTAACAACTTGGTCGATTCTGCCGGTGCTTCATCATGCAGCCTATCTCCGTAGGTAGATTCACAAATAAGGTAATCAACTTCAGGCATCGGATCCGGATCACGTAAGATTGGTCTTGCAGGGCGTCCGATATCACCGGTAAATCCGACTTTTATTTCATCTCCGTTTTCCCTGATTTTCAATGTCACACTGGCACTCCCCAAGATATGGCCCGCATCTTTGAATAGGACTTCTACGTCCTGATTTATCCTAAACCACTTATCATATCCATGGCCCACAAATAAATTCATGGTAGCATGAACGTCCCGAACTGTATACAATGGCAATACCTTTCTTGCGCTTTTGTCATGCCTTTTGGCAATCTTGGTCTTGTATTCAGCATCCCCTTCCTGGATTTTTGCACTATCGAGCAGCATAATAGCACAAAGGCTCTTGGTAGCATGCGTACAATGAATTTCACCCTGAAATCCATCTTTCACCAGCTTGGGCAACCTACCTGAATGGTCAATATGGGCATGAGACAGGATCAACACATCAATCTCCTTGGGATCAAACAACCACTCCTCATTAAAGTCAGACATTTCCTTCGAATTGCCTTGATAGAGACCACAATCCAAAAGAATTTTCAATCCATTGTCAAGTGTAATTAAATGACTACTACCGGTAACTTCCCGGGCCGCTCCACAAAATTTGACATGCATAGTTCTTGTTCTATTTATTTAGGTGATAGTTTCTGCTTTTGGCAGGTGTGCAATATACGAAAAGGAACTGGGGGATGGGTGCTGGAGGCTAGTTTCTGGTTGCTGGTTGCTGGATGCTGGTTGCTGGATGGATTGAAAGATGGGGGATAGGGGATTGGTGATGAGGAGATTTACGAGTGACAACTTACAAGGACGAATAGCAAAAGCGAATAAATGAAATCCAAGCAGTATGCCGCCCCCTTGAGGGGGTTGGGGGGTGATTTTCTCGCACTATTAACGCTCAATCTTTTCACCTGGATGGCACAATAAATATGAATCAAATACAATTAAAAAAAACAGCAACCAGAATCCAGTAACCAGCCCCCAGACTAAAAAACCCCGACACACAAATGTGGTCGGGGTTTTTTCAACCAGTATAACCTGATTGATAAGCTTTAAGGAAGCTTTATTCTTTTGGTTCTGGCATTTCTTCAGGCATTTTGATGCCCAGTTTGTCCAAAACCATTTTGGTTACATTCGTACTGTCGTCAGCATAAAGAAGGATGCCTGATCCCGGGCTTGCGTCGAAAATGAACTGGTAGTTATTTTCTTTAGCAACTGCCTGAATGGCATCATTGATGCGGGTCAAAAGTGGCTCAAGTACTTGATTTCTCTTTTCCTGGATCTTTTGAACCATTTCCTGCTCATAGTTTTGAATATCTTCCTGAGCTTTCATCAATTTACCTTCCTCTTCTTCCATTTGTTTTGGGGAAAGAGCACCTTCTGCTTGCTTCTTTTGTACCTCCTGGTACTGCATCTGAAGGTCTTCAATCATTTTCTTACCTCTTTCCTGGTATTGTTTTTTGGTAACTTCCAAAGAACTTTCCGCCTGCTTCATTTCAGGCATTAGAGACAAAACAGCTGCAGAGTTGAGGTAACCAAATTTCTGGGCTTGTACTGCATTGGAAAGCAAAAGGCAAAGCAATGCCATACTTCCAGCTTTGATTAATCTTTTCATCGTTTAATAATTGTCTGATTTTAAATAAGCAATCCGGTCTTCGGGAAAGCGGCGCAAATTTAAATTTCTTATTTGTTTATCCCTAATTGTTTCATGATATCCTCCGTTTTATCATACTCTTCGTTGGTAAAAATCATCCCAGAGCTGCTTCCACGGTCGAAAATGAAGTCAAAACCATTGTCAATTGCATAAGTCTCGATGGCTTTATAAACCTTTTCCTGGATAGGCTGCACCAATTCTTGTCTTTTTTCAAAAAGCTCACCTTCAGGACCAAACTTCTGCTTTTGCTTCTCACGAACAGCTTTTTCCTTTTCCATGATTTCATCTTCACGCTGCTTGCGCTGCTCATCACTTAATAGTACCTGTTCGGCCTGGTAACGGTTGTATAGACCTTTGATTTCGTCGTAATCCTGCGCAATTTCTTGTCTCCATTGAGCGGCTACTTTATCCAGTTGGGTCTGAGCGTTTTGGTAGGAAGACATGCTTTCTAATATTTCACTCACATTGACGGTTGCAATTCGCTGTGCACTTAGGGAAAGTGTCAAGACAAAAGCGAAAGCCAGTGTAGTAGCAATTTTTTTCAACATAATATTTTGGGTTTATTTTAGAATCTGATTATTAAATGCCAAAATTAAGCTTTTATTGTAGATACACATCCTGTAGACTGAAAAACCAGGCCAAATGTAACAGGAAGGTTTTCCAGCAAAAGCTTGCAAAAAACCGTTATTTTCTCCTGACAATCAAGTTTTTATATAAAAAATAGGCAAATTTTTAGTTTTCCCTTTAACGAAGGTTTAACGGCATGTTCAGGCATTTTAACAGGATGAAAACCCTTATGCCGAATCCTCCAACATTCCTACCAACAGATTTTACGCTGAATATTCCTTATCTTTAAGAACCTTTGAATTGTTTCACTAAAACACCATCGCTATGAAATCCTTTTACCTCTGGATTTTACCACTTCTCTTTTATGTAAATTCATTTTCTCAAATCTCCAATATTACCAATTGCGGTATGCAAGCCGATGAACCCCCGGGATGCTATTTGTGCGATTCGGTAATATCCATTAGGAATGATCTTTTTATGCCCGGATTACCCGGTGATACTTTCGAATGCGGAACCATTGAAAACAATTTCTGGATAAGCTTTATCGCAGATGGCAATAGCGGTGTAATAAAATACACCAGTTCAAATTGTGAAAATACATGGGGTACCCAGGCCTTAATTTACAATCAGCGTTTAGAACAAGTTTCCTTTTGCTTTTCCTCCTACGTTGATCCATACTATTTATATTTCAATCACTTGGTAGAGGATCAGGTTTATTATTTAATGGTAGACGGGTTTTTAGGGGATATCTGTACTAATCATTTTACTTTCTTATCGGGGGTAAAGTACCCGCATGCTGGTAATGCAGTGTTGACAGCTGGTTCATCAATTCCCGATACTATTTGCGTGGGCGCTAGACTTGATTTAACATTTAACCCTTTACCTGTAGCTAATGAAGTAATCCTTGAAACTACCCGTAATCAAATTATCGATCGCGATAGTCTCGGCTTACATTACTCTCTAACCTTTCTTGAACCGGGACCGGACACCATTTATTATTTCGCCAATGCGGGTTGTTCAAAAGAGCCTGTTCATAGCAAGGCCATCTTTGTAAATGGCGGCAACATGTCTCAGGTTGTATTTGATACGACCACCTGCCAAAACTATTGTTTTAGCTTCAGGGATACGACCTTCTGCGAAACCGGAATTCATTTTTATCAAAGTCCATCGAGTGGTCCTTGCGACTCTGTATTTATCATCAAACTGCAGCATAGACAACCTTTTTTACACCAAGAAACCATTACGATATGCCAGGGTGATACCATTACCTGGATGGGAAATCACCTTTGGAATCTAGGCAAATACAGAGAAATCCGGACGGACAGTATAACAGGTTGTGACAGTATTTTTGAATTGAATCTGGTCACAAAACCGATCAAATCAAAATTCACCATGGTCAGGTTAATGGAAAATGATACTTTCCGGGGTAATATTATTACCGCTGACACTACCATTGTCGATACCCTTCAGACCATATTCGGCTGTGATAGTCTTCTGATTTTCTCGCTTGTTGTAGAAACTTCTGGTTCAAACAATATACATCAAGGTTTTGAAGGATTAAAACTATACCCAAATCCAAATGGTGGTCAATTTATGCTGGAATGGGATCTGGATACGCCTATTGAAGGTCAAATTTCCATATTGGATGTCTATGGAAATCCTGTTTTTTCAAAAGAAAATCAAAGGTTGATAAAAGGTAAAAACGAGATTAACCTGCCTTCAAATATTCCTTCCGGATTGTACCATTTAAATCTAAAAATGGAAGGTAAAACAGGCAGTTACCGGATTGTAATTCAACGCTAAAGCAAAATTCAAATACCTTTCAAAAATCTGTTTCACTTAAAATCTTTGTTGCTATGAAATTCATTTACCTCAGTATTCTACCCCTCATTCTATTTTACGATGCTAACGCTCAGACTGCCAATATCGCCAACTGCGGCATCCAGGCCGATGAACCTCCGGGTTGTTTGTTGTGTGATTCAATATTGATCATTGATAATGATATCTACACAGGTGAATTCCCCGGGCCAGCCTATGAATGTGGATATATCGAAAATAACTTTTGGGTAGCGTTTATTGCTGATGGAAATACTTTTTCAGTGGATGATTACAGTTATAATTGTGAAAAAGGCCGTGGTACTGAATCAATAGTTTACAATCAAAATTTTGAACCAGTATCTTTTTGTTTTTCAACTTCCAATCTCCCGGGTGATATAAATGTTTATAATCTTGAAGCAGACCAAGTATATTATTTTATGGTAGATGGCTTCATGGGAGATGTATGTACCGATGAATACCATTTTAAATCAGGAATAAAATTCCCAATTTTAGACACTCCAAGGTTGAGACCAAATTCTATCATACCAGATACCATTTGTCCTGGTGAAAAAGTATTACTTTCATTTGATTCCCTATCCAGCTTTAATGAGATCTTACTTGGAACCTCCAAAAATCAATTCATTGAACCGGATGAAGGAGGCCTCAATTTTAGTATAACATTTTTGGAACCAGGCCCAGATTCGATTTTTTACTACTCAAAAACTCCATGTAAAAATGGAAGCGTAATTTCCATTCCGATTTTTGTCAATCCGGGCTTTATTCAAAAGGTTATTGATTCCTCTTTTTGTAGAAGTTATTGTTTTCCTTTCAGAGATACAGTTTATTGTGAATATGGCACCCACATCTACTCTTCTCCTTCGCCAAACGGCTGTGATTCCACTTTTATCATAACCCTCAGGGAAGGAATTCAGGTGGTCAATAATGAAACAATCAATATTTGTGAAGGAGATTCTATACCCTGGATGGGTCAAGTGATAAATGAAGCAGGTAGATATATTGAAATAAAAACGGATAGCCTTACAGGTTGCGACAGCATTTTTGAATTAAGGGTAATCGTTCATCCTCAGAGAACTGACTTCTTTACCATCAATCTGATGGAGAATGACACCTTTTTGGGCAGAATAATAACAATTGACACCATTATTGCTGATACTTTCCAATCCATTTTCGGGTGTGATAGTATCAGAAGGTATTCTATAAAGGTTGAAAAATCAGGGTTAGACTCCCGGAATGTTGGATACCCGGGATTACACCTTTATCCCAATCCAAACAATGGTAATTTCATTTTAATGTGGGAGAAAGAACTAACCATAGAGGCCCAATTATCGCTTTACGATTCAACCGGAAAACTGATTTTAAAAAAAGGAAACATCCAAGTGGTAGCGGGTGAGAATCAGCAACATTTACCTCCAAATCTCCCACCGGGATTATATCAACTTTTAATAAAAACAAACAAGGGGCAAGGAAACTATCGTATCATAATTCAACCATAAACAAAAAAGGGGAGCGTTTTTGCTCCCCTTTTTTGTTTTACAATCCTGCCTTTTCTGAGATCTCCAACATTCGGTCGATACATGCTCTACCCTCTTCAATTATCCATTCGGGAAGAATAATCTCCGGCAATTCGTATTTCATACTGATATACAATTTCTCCAGCGTGTTACGCTTCATGTGTGGACATTCGTTGCAGGCACAGGTATTATCCGGAGGTGCAGGTATGAATGTTTTATGGGGTGATCGTTTTTGCATTTGATGCAAAATACCCGCTTCGGTAGCTACAAT
>JAGQWW010000081.1 GCA_020436955.1 Saprospiraceae bacterium
AAGATGTCTTCTCTTTTAAAAATAGACAGACTAAATTCATTTGAGTTTGATGATTTGAAAACCTGGTTTGAAGTAAAGGATGGAGCAGTTAAGGTAGAAGAGTTTCCGGTGAAAGCTGGTGGCATCGAGATGAAAGTTGGAGGTACACATAGTCTGACACAGGAAATGAATTATCTGGTAAAAGCGAAAGTGCCTAAGGATTTGTTAGGACAAAATGTTTTGAGTCAAAGCCTTGGATCCGGCATGACAGCCCTTTCTGCACAAGCAGGAAAATTAGGCATCAACCTGGCAGACAGTCCATTTTTAAATCTCGGAATTCGCTTCACTGGTAGTATGAGTGATCCAAAAGTATCTATAAGCCTGTTAGGTGCTGATGGTGAACCAACTGATGTTGTGGACCAGGTAATAGAAGCAGTTGAGAAAGAAGTTGAGGAAAAAATTGACGAAGTAAAAGAAGAAATCGAAACAAAGGTTGAAGAAACAAAAGAGGACCTAAAAGCCAAAGCTGATGCTGAGATCAAAAAGTTGATGGACGAAGCGAATAAAACCGCAGAACAAATTCGTACCAAAGGATACGCTGTCGCTGAAGAAGCTCGCAAAGTTGGTTATGAACAAGCTGATAAATTGGAAAAAGAGGCTGGAAATAATCCTTTAAAGAAAGCCGGAGCAAAATTGGCTGCAGATAAATTGCGAAAAGAAGCAGATGAAAAAGCGGAGCAATTGAAAAAGGAAGCGGATGCAAAAGCTCAGGTCGTAATCGATAAGGCGAATGTAGAAGCCGAGAAAATCCGTGAAAAATACCGCAATCAATAATCATTGATAGAAAAAATGAAGCAACTCGGCGGATTTATTGGTAAAAAATCAAAGGATTTTCTTGTTTCGTATCTGAATCAAAAACAACAAAAAATGTCTGAAGAAAAGAAAACAGATGGCAAAGCAAGTCATGCCGATACCATTGTAAGAAACCACGTAATCTGGAGCATGGGTGCAGGGATGATTCCGGTTTTGGTAGCGGATATCTTCGCTGTAAGTGCTATCCAATTAGATATGATACGTCAAATGTCAAAGGTATATGACGTCGAATTTAACGAACTCCAAGGAAAGGCTATTGTAACGGCACTTACCAGTTCCACCTTGGCCAGAGTAGCAGCCGGTTCTGTAGTGAAATTGATCCCGGGTCTGGGATCAATTATAGGTGGTGTGACAGTTTCTGTATTTGCAGGTGCCTCTACATATGCCCTGGGCGAAGTATTCAAAAGGCACTTTGACTCTGGAGGAACCATCCTTGATTTTGATCCTGACCGAGTAAAAAAGCTGTATAAGGAGAAATTTGAAAAGGGTAAAAAGGTAGCTCAGGAATGGCGCGAACAGCAAAAAGAAAAAAATGCTGAACCGGAACCAAAGCCTGAACCAGGCTTCAAAACTACAGCTACCAGTAATGCTGACAATGTAAAGGACCCCATCACTCAATTAAAAGAGTTGGGCGATCTAAAGTCAGCCGGTGTCATCACCGAAGAGGAGTTTGAGATAATGAAAAAGAAAATTATTAACGGATAGTTTTATGCGGGATGCGGTACGCGGTATGCGGTGCGCGGAATTTTCCGCATACCTCATGCCGCACACCGCAAATCGCGTTACCGCCTTAAATGATTCCCGTCTCTATCAAGGCATCAGCCACTTTTACAAATCCGGCTATATTGGCACCTTTTACATAGTCAATGGAGCCGTCTTCTTCTTTTCCGTAGGTCAGGCATTTTTCATGGATTTCTTTCATTATGCCATGAAGCTTTTCATCTACTTCTTTCCTGGTCCAGGACATCCGCAAAGAATTTTGTGACATTTCCAATCCTGAAGTTGCTACTCCACCAGCATTGGAAGCCTTCCCGGGTGCATATAGGATATTTGCCTTTTGGAAAATATTAATGGCACCAATAGTCGATGGCATATTGGCTCCTTCAGTAACTGCTATACATCCATTTTTAATCAACATTTCTGCGTCCTCTTCATTGATTTCGTTTTGAGTTGCAGAAGGGAAGGCCATGTCTGCTTTGATATGCCAGGGTTTTCCGTTTTCGATATATTCCAATCCAAATTCATCCGCAAATTCTTTGATGCGACCTCTTTTGACATTTTTTAGCTCCATTACATAAGCAAGCTTTTCACTGTCAATTCCATTTGGATCATATACGACGCCACTACTATCAGAAAGTGTAAGGACTTTCGCTCCCAATTCAATCAGTTTTTCGGTGGTGTACTGTGCCACATTACCGGAACCAGAAACCAGACACTTTTTCCCTTCAATTTCCTGCCCTCTCGTTTTCAGCATTTCCTGTGCAAAATAAACGGAACCATACCCGGTCGCTTCTGGTCGTATTAGGCTACCGCCAAAGGCTAATCCTTTTCCGGTAAATACCCCTGTATGCTCATTTTTCAGCTTTTTATAGGTTCCAAAAAGGTAACCTACTTCTCTTCCTCCAACTCCGATATCACCTGCCGGCACATCGGTATCAGGCCCAATATGTCGGTACAATTCCATCATGAAAGCCTGGCAAAAGCGCATTACTTCCCGGTCCGATTTTCCTTTTGGATTGAAGTCAGAACCGCCTTTCCCGCCTCCCATCGGCAGGGTGGTGAGGGAATTTTTAAATATCTGTTCAAAACCTAAAAACTTTAAGATGGAAATATTGACAGTTGGATGAAAGCGTAATCCTCCTTTATAAGGTCCAATAGCGTTATTAAATTGGACACGATATCCTCTATTGACCTGGATATTACCGGCATCGTCCATCCATGTTACCCGAAAACTGATGGCCCTGTCAGGTTCCGTCAATCTTTCCAGTAGTGCATGGTTTTGATACTTCTTTTCTTTTTGAATGAATGGAATAACGACTTAAGCAAATTCCTGGACTGCCTGATGAAATTCCGGCTGGTTGGGATTGCGTTCCTTAAGGGCACGCATAAACTCCTCAACAGGAGTGTTGGTTCTAACATTCATTATTTTTTGTTTTTTTGGTTAGGATCTAGTACACCCAAATCTAAAAGAAACACTCTGAAAATAGCCTGATTTACGTCAACTTTATTGCTGAAAAAGCAAAAGGCGCCTGTGAACTGTCACAAAGCGCCTTTCAGAGAAGCATTATTTTTAATTACATCTTTACTACGAGCTTGGTGATTTGCTGCTCACCAATCTGAAGACGGTAGTAATAATTTCCGGCTGGCAACATGCTGCCGTCGTGTCTTATCTCGTGTTCTCCGGCAGGAAGGCTTCTGTCAAAGACCGTTTCTACCTTCTGGCCTAAAGAACCAAAAATCGCTAATTGTACTCTTTCCGCTTTCGTTGTAAATTTCAATACGACCTGCGAATGGAAAGGATTAGGATATGCACTGATTTCTAGCGTTTCCTCCACAGTATTCTTCACACTGGTAGGCGTAGCACAGTCTTTTACAATATTCATATGCTGATAATCTTCAAAAATCAGATTTTTGATTTCTTCAGAAGGTACACCAAACCAATCCTGCAAAATGGACCCATAAATATTCCTAAAGTCATTTTGCATGGCTACACCTTCCTGATTTTCCGGTGTAACCGGAATTTCAGGATTGTCACCGTTGATAGGCTCGCCGATACAGGAACCAAATACAAACATAGGTGCTGCCGTTCCGTGGTCAGTACCATCGCTAAAGTTAGACGCTATCTGGCGGCCAAATTCAGAGAAAGTCATTCCTACCACTCTTTCTTCTAATCCTTGCAATTTTAAATCTTCCTGAAAAGCACTGATAGCAGAAGAAAGCTGCTCTAACAAATTCGCATGTACTCCTTGTGTGGTATCTCCATTGTTTACCTGTGCAGAGTGGGTGTCAAATCCTCCAAGTGAACAAACAAATACCTTGGTTTTTAATCCACCGGAAATAAGCAGGGCTACATTTTGTAACTGTTGAGCAAGGTTATTGCCATCAGGATAAGTTACCATGTTAGCACCCAGGTTCGCTGCATTTTTGATGATATCTGAATATGCATTGGTGGAGGCAATCGCTTGTCTTAGAAATTCCAACTCCCAACCATATGGTTCATCCGGTGTATCTGACCCTTGTCCCTGCAAAAGGGGAGAAAGTCCAAATGGATCGGTGATGGAAAGGCTGTAATTGGCACTGACTCCCTGACAGGTTTCTGAAAGGATATATCCCATTGTGATGGCAATTGGATCCGGCGCATCAGCATTTGGATAACCTTCCGGATAATCAGTGTATTGCGTATCAAAATATCTTCCTAACCAACCTCTGGATTCAAACTCCTCTGCAGAAGAGGCGGAGGTCCAGATATCGGTAGATCGGAAGTGAGAGCGATTTTGATTTGGATACCCGGCACTGTGGATTAAACTAAGTTTGCCATTGTCCCAAAGTGAGCGCATGCCGGTCATGGATGGATGCAATCCTACATCGTCGTTCAATTTCAAAACCTGATTTTCAGGTATGATGATGTTGGAGCGTAGGTTGGCCAGTTTGTCATATTCTGTCAAGGGAATAACGGTGTTTAATCCATCATTTCCACCTTGCAACTGAATCAAAACCAATACCTTATCTGTATCAAGGTTCAAAAAGTTTAGGAGCCCTGCTTTTGGAAGTATGCTTAGGTTTAAACCATTAAGGAGCACTGGCAAGGATATAGCGGAGGCCGAACCGGCTTTTAAAAAGTCTCTTCTTTTCATTTTTTTAAAATTGAAAGTTTAAAAAGGTGTGAGAAATTTAGCTGAGGTAAAATTCCGGTAGGCTCAGCATAACATTTACCAATGTTCGCAATTTGGTCTCAACTGCATCGCGAAGGTCTGCGTCGTCCGGGTTGGCCAGATATTGACCATATTCCAATGGCCATTCGTAATCGGGCAGACCAGGCAGCAATACACCTTTTAAATAATCCTTTTGTTCCTGGCTTAAAGCTCTTGGATATAAAATCTTTACAAATTCATCCAACATCAGGTTAACATCCATTGGGTCGTCCAATCCGGCTACAAAACCCAAAACATTCAAACGGTACTGGGAAGGTCTTCCATTATCATTGACACCCATTGCCAATTGATTGGTGAATTTGGAGCGGGCAATCAAAGTTGAAGAATTGATCCAGGTGCGGTAAAAGGATGGTTCCTGATAATAGGCTTTCCAACCGGCAACATCGGGTGGGGCGAAATATACCATCTGCATATCGTCAAAGTAGCTGGCTGCATTCAGGTAGTAAATCTGCTTTTGCACAAAATTTTGAGGATCTCTTTCTTCAAATCCGAAAGGACGTAACGTGCTGGCCACAAAATCAATCGGATTTTTAATCATTGGTCCCTGATTGATGTGGTCAAAGAAGTGTTGACTACCAAACAAAGCACGTAATGCAGGAGCTATCTCGTAGTCATTATCGATGATTAACTGAGCCATTGGCTCAATTACATTCTGCTCAATGGTGTCGTCAATCATATAGTATACAAACCAGCGATAAAGTTTGCGGGCAATAAATCGGGCACATTCAGCCTGCGCAAATATCATATCGATAAGTGCCTTGTATTCCTGGTCGTCGCCGTTTGTTATACTTGCATTATTGAATCTTGGAGAGAAGTTTTTAACGGTTCTATCGTGTGCACCTACCTGGAAAACACTAATGTTTTCATTTTCAAAATCTACCAGGCCATTTGTATCCGGTAATTGTCTTCTAACTCTCCATCCGGTAAGAACCTTAGCGGCTTCCTGGATGTCGAGCTCTGTATAATTGGTGTAATCACCGGGGCCCACAAGTGGTCCTTTACCAATGGCAAACAATTCAAATAATTCCCGAGCGTAGTTTTCATTGGGGGCACGGTTGGTATTCTCATTGCCATTAAGATACAGCAACATAGCCGGGTCAAGGGTCACTCTTTTGGTCAGTTCCCTAAAGTTGCCCAGGGCATTTTCCTGCAGGGTAGTGATGTATCTAAATTCAATGGTTGCCTCATTGATGTCTGCTGTCACAAAATGATTGTTCCAAAACAAGGTCATGGTCTCGAGCAAACTGCTGCCTTCTTTCAACATGCGTTCCATTTTCCAGGAGCGTAATGAAAGGCGGCGATACAAATTTATTAACTGGAAACTGGCCTGATCGGTACGGTCAATTTGACCTACTTTCCAAACCCCATTAATTTTGACTGCCCACGGATCTCCAACGTTTAAATAAGGATCATCTACGGCGGTGGTACCATTTCGCACCGGCAAGAATCCGGAATAAATTGGACCTTCCTCCGGAAGTTCTACTGCAAACAATTTGTCTAATAAAGCTTGTAAACCAAGGGTTTCACCTTCTTTAAATTGGGCATATTTGGGTCCAAAGGTGGCTCTGCGTAACAAATGAGCCGCCTGGTCAAATCCCCAGGCACCTGAATAAGGTTCCAGTCCGCTCAAAACTACAGGAGCTTCCTGCATCATTAATTTCGAACTTGACTGACCTTTGGTTTGCCGATTTTTCCCAAGGAGAGCGGCGATGGTAGAACGTCTATCCATAACTGGCAGGTTTAATTTTAATGAAGGTTTATTTACTATGGTTACTGCTTCTGACTAAAGGTTGCTTCAAAGGTTTAAAGATCCTTAATTATTTTTTAAAATTTTCTTTTTAATACAATTTGGAAACCTTTTGCATAATCTTCTGGTTTTAGGCCAAAACATCTATTTTTGCGCCTTCCAAATTGATAACAAAACGAAAAATATGTTAAGCGAACAGGAAATTATCCGTAGAGAAAATCTGCAAAAAATAATTGATTTGGGCATCGACCCATATCCACCCGAATTGTATGAAATAACCCATTCTGCAAAGGAGATCAAGGACAATTACCAGGAAGAAGTATTGGAAGATGGTACCAAAAATCGTCTAAATTACCAGGAAGTTTCCATAGCCGGTAGGTTGATGATGGTACGTGATATGGGTAAAGCTTCTTTTGCGGAATTGCAGGATTCAAGCGGAAGGATTCAAATTTATGTTCGCCGAGATGATATCTGTCCGGGTGAGGATAAGACCTTGTATAACGAAGTCTACAAAAAATTACTCGACATAGGAGACTTCATTGGTATCAAAGGTTATGCGTTCAAAACCAAAGTAGGGGAGAACTCCATCCATGTAACGGAGCTGAAAGTGTTGGCTAAGTCCCTTCGTCCATTACCAATTGTAAAGACTGATGCAGAAGGAAATGTACACGATGCATTTACTGATCCTGAATTGCGTTATCGCCAGCGTTATGTTGATTTGATTGTCAATAACGGCGTAAAGGAGACTTTCCTCAAGCGTACAAAAATGGTCAATTCGATCCGTGAGTTTTTGAATGATGCGGGCGCGATCGAAGTGGATACCCCGGTATTGCAGTCCATCCCAGGTGGTGCAGCAGCCAGACCATTTATAACGCATCACAATGCTTTGGATATTCCATTATATCTCAGGATCGCCAATGAGTTGTACTTGAAGCGACTGATCGTTGGTGGATTTGACTGGGTGTATGAGTTCAGCCGTAACTTCAGAAATGAAGGAATGGACAGAACCCACAATCCTGAGTTTACGGTCCTTGAGTTCTATGTAGCTTACAAGGATTATTTTTGGATGATGGAGACCACTGAAAAGATGTTGGAAAAGGCAGCCATGGATACCAATGGTAGCACCAAAGTTCAGGTGGGTGACAAAGAGATTGATTTCAAAGCACCTTACAAGCGTGTAAGTATTTACGATGCTATCAAAGAATACACCGGTTATGATGTGAGCGAAATGGATGAAGACGGCTTGCGTAAAGTGTGTAAAGAACTGCATATCGAAACCGATGCTTCTATGGGACGTGGAAAGTTGATTGATGAGATTTTCGGTGAAAAGGCAGAACATAATTTCATCCAGCCAACATTCATTATCGATTATCCAATTGAGATGAGTCCATTGACCAAAAAGCACAGAAGCAAACCAGGTTTGGTGGAACGTTTTGAATTGATGGTAAATGGTAAGGAGGTAGCAAATGCTTATACCGAGTTGAACGATCCAATTGATCAGCGGGAGCGTTTTGAAGATCAGGTCAAATTGATGGAAAGAGGAGACGACGAAGCCATGTACATCGACCACGACTTTTTACGTTCTTTGGAATACGGTATGCCGCCAACCTCCGGTATTGGATTTGGTATTGACCGATTGGCTATGTTGTTTACCAATCAGCCAAGTATTCAGGAAGTATTATTCTTCCCACAAATGCGACCAGAAAAGAAAGACGCTTGAAAGGAACAATAGCCTACGAAATCCTGGAAATCATCAGATACTGGAAAACCATTTCCGGGATGCCAAAGGCTTCTTTCAAAATAGAAAAAATAAAATTTGGAGCCCATGCTTTGCAGTATGGGCTCCTTTGTATTCCGGAAGGCTCTACGGTTCCTGAAAAACTGGTTTATTACCTCCATGGCGGAGGTTGGATGTTTGGCAATCCGGGTATGTTTTTGGCCAATGCATATCCATTTATTGAAAGAGGATATTGGGTATTCCTACCTACCTATCGAAGGGTGCCGAAATACAACTATTTCCATATGGAAGAGGATGTAAGCCGGTCATTAGAGCAGCTAAATGCCGAACTCAATCTTTCTAACAAAGAAGACTTTTCCTGGATGATTGGAGGGGTATCTGCCGGTGCAAATCTAGCAGCCAACCTTAGTCTGGACCCAAACTTGATGGCAAGTTTGGGACGACCAATAACCGAATTAAAAGGCACCTTTTTGTGTGGCCCTCCTTTAGAATTGCGGGAGATGAAAAACACCCCTGTTCTCCGTTTTTTCGCAGGAAAAGAAACTTCAGAACTGTTCAAAAAAGCTAATCCTATAGATAAGTTAGAGAAAGGCGCCCATAGTCCCTATTTCATCATCCAAGGCACCAAAGACGGATTGGTGAGATGGAAAAACGTCTTATCTTTTGTAGAAAGATTCAAGGAAACCCAAAACCAAGAACTCATCTATCACGAAATAGAAAACGGAACCCACCTGGATGCAGTCAAATGGACCTATTTGGGACATCCACTCAGAGCTAAATTAATGGATTGGGTAGTGGAGAAAATGGAAGGGTGAATTCTTAATTGAGCGCTTTTCTTTCGTTGCCTTCGACAGGCCAACTTGTATCTTTTTGCGATTTTGAAAAAATACTAAAAACCCTTTCCCATCTAGTTCCCTGAGCTTGTCGAAGGGAA
>JAGQWW010000082.1 GCA_020436955.1 Saprospiraceae bacterium
TGTCTGATTAGAACTTGCATAATCAAATCCCCATTTCCCTGCAAATATTTCATAATCATCTGCATAGAAATTAGGAATAGAGAAATTACCATTTAAATCAGAAAGAGACTGGACGTCAGCTTGGGCACTTTTAAAACCAACCAAGGCATCTGCAATAGGTTCGCCAGTTCTAGCATCGACCACCAAACCTGACAAGGTAAATGGAACTGCAGCTTCGAGCTCAACATTAAGGTTGGTTACCATTCCATTTTCAAGACTGACGGAAACAGTTTTTGATTGGTAGCCAAATTTTGAAAAGTGTACATCAAAAGTTCCCGGTATTGCCTGGCCGGTTTCATATTTTCCTTCAAAATTAGTGTTGGCCAGATTTGCTTGAGAAGAATTGATATTTACTTCAACACCTTCCAATGCTGCACCGGTTCCTTTGTCTGTAACTAAACCTTCCAACCAACAAGCACGCACGTAATTGGGTTGCAATACATACAAACCACTATTGATATCAGATATCAAAACTGTTTGGGATGGTAAAAAAGGATAAGCACCCCAGGCACCATTAAATCCTGCAGTAGGACTAAAGAAGGAATCAAAATTTCCAACTTCAATCAGATTGTTCGGTCTGGATGCATCCACAACGATTCCTCCATCAGTATAATAGGAGATAATTAACCAGTCATTCCATACATGTACATTGTGAGGAATAACATCTTTGCCCAACGTTGCAATCGGTCGATATTCATCCAGGTACTGGATGTTGTCTAAGTCAGAAATATCGTAAGCAGCTACCGGTGCATTAGCACGTTCATCAGTGGTAAAAATGGTATTTCCATCGTCTGACAACCAGGTGTTGTGGGTAAAGAGGAAAGGTGTTGTTTGAGTCGCTTTTAGAACCGGATTTACCGGGTCAGTTACATCATAAACTCCAAAAACACCTTTGTAAATTTCAGAGCTATATAAAAGGTTGTCTCTTGCATATACATCATGAGAATATTCAGGAGGCCCCCAGCCAATAATTTCAGGCTGGCCAGGAGTAGTGTGAACGTCCACATAAATTACGCCACCGTTATTGAGGTTACTTCCTGCCAGGTAACAAACTCCAAATTCGTCAATAAACAGGTTGTGACAGGAAGAAAGCGTTCCGCCTATTTCACTTTGAGTAGGTTCCCAATCATAATAATCAATATTGTCAGGCAACATGGACATGTCAATTACCAATACGCCATTGGAGGTTTCATTGGTAACGTAAGCATAATCACCCCATGTTTTGATGTCTCTCCAAATGGAACTTGGTCCTGGAATAAAAAAGATTTCAGTGGCATTTGAAGGGTTTTCAAGGCTTACGATAGAAACCCCGTTTTGTACACCAACAATGGCATATTCAGTCCCGGTATCTTCATCTACCCAGCCCCAAACATCGCTTAGGTCCTGGTTGTATGTTACTTTTGAGAGCAATTGCATATTAAGCTGACCGAAAAGCATTGAACAGGTCAGCAATGCTGAGAGTAGTAGTAATGGTTTTTTCATTAAACTGGTTTATTATTTATTCATCAGGCTATTTCCGAATAAGAAAATGCAAAACAACTAAGAAAGTTACAGAATTCCCCTACCAACAATGGCAATAGTAATACGGCTGACACAGATCTGCTTCTCGCGCTCATCATAGATTTTAATCTCCCAAACGTGTAATCTCCTTCCAACTTTCACAGGGAAAACTTTACCCGTAACTATTCCTTTGGTTGCGGGGCGAAGATGGTTGGCATTAATCTCTACGCCAACCGCAGTTTCTTTACTAAGATCTTCAATACACATTACTGAGGCAACGCTACCTAGTGTCTCTGCCAAAGCAACGGAGGCACCACCATGCAATAATCC
Source organism: Saprospiraceae bacterium (assembly GCA_020436955.1). Taxonomy (GTDB): domain Bacteria; phylum Bacteroidota; class Bacteroidia; order Chitinophagales; family Saprospiraceae; genus JAGQWW01. The sequence continues at coordinate 1,870 of JAGQWW010000082.1, forward strand.
AGCTGGTTGCTTGGTTCTGTGGTCAACAGGCATTTCCGCTTCCAGGTAGTCTTCTCCGATTTTGGTGAATTGCATTCCGAGATGTTCAAAGAGCGTATTCTTAGACATCTCATTTAATTCATCCAGTGAATAGGTCTTTTTCCAAATCATAGGGTTAAAAAATTTCGATTGCAAATAAACAAAAATCCTTTTCGATTCTTGTAATTGAGTTATTTAATACAAGTCCCTATTTTTGTAAAAAAGAAAATCATGGAACAAGTTCGAAAAATTGTGGAACGTTCTGCCTTCGGGGTGTGCTCATATATCGGAGAGAAAATGGGTATCGCTACCTCAAGGGTAAGGGTATTTTTTATCTACATCAACTTTGTAGCGCTGGGATCACCCATTATCGTATATCTGTTCCTGGCTTTCTGGCTAAATGTCAGAAAATATTTGAAAGCTGCAAGAAATCTTGTGTGGGATTAAAACTTACTGACGAAAGGCGTATTGAATAATATTAGCTCCCATCTTTAAAGAAACCTGCCTGATAGCTTCAGGGTCCTTATGCACTGGCTGACTTTCCCATCCGTCACTGATATTACTCTCAGTAGCATATACACAAACCAATCTTCCTTCATAAAAAATACCATAGGTCCGGGGTGCTTTCCCATCGTGTTCATGCGCCTTTGGCATTCCACTTTCAAACTGGAACTTTTGGTGGAAAATTGGATGTTCAAATGGCAATTCTACAAGGCTATTTTCAGGAAAAACCTTTTTCAAAGCTGGTTGCACAAAAGGGTCCATTCCATAATCATCATCTATAAAAAGAAATCCTCCTGCGATTAAATAATTCCTAAGGTTTTCAGCCTCTTGATCGGAAAACACTACATTTCCATGACCTGTCATAAACACAAATGGATACGAATAGATATCTGCACTACCAACTTCAACCGTTCCATAGGATTCATTGATACTGGTACCCAACTGGTCGTTGCAAAAGGCTGCAAGGTTTTGTAGGGCATCTACAACAGAATACCAATCTCCACCACCACGATATTTTAAAAGAGCAAATTGTACCGTAGGAGGAGCATAAGTAAAACTGGATAGTGCAAAAACAAGCGCAGTTATGATTGGAAACGTTATTTTTCTCAATTTCATTTTTAGCAGATTTCTATTCAAGTTCTTTTAATCCATTTTTCACTAAAAAGTTGCGACCCAATCCTACTTTAAGTCAAATTTTTATTCAAAAGTAGTCGGAAAAATTCCATTTCAACAAATCCCTTTTAGTTTTGCCGGACAAGATATTGCATATGGAAAAATTGGTAATGGCAACCGGGAATGCTCACAAAGCTGCTGAAGTTGCACAATTGTTGGACGGAATCCTTGAAATTCAAACACTCAAAGATATTGGTTGTACAACGGATATCCCCGAAACAGGCAATACCTTTGAAGCAAATGCCATGCAAAAAGCTGTTTATGTATTTGAGAATTTCAATAAAGACTGTTTTGCTGATGACAGTGGGCTGGTTGTAGATGCTTTGGATGGTGCCCCTGGCATATATTCAGCAAGATTCGCAGGTGAACCCAAAAGCGATGCTGCCAACAATGAAAAATTATTGCAACTATTAGCAAATGAATCCAACAGGAAAGCAAAATTTGTTTGTGTGATAGCTCTGATTTTTAAAGGTGAAAAGCACCTGTTTGAAGGAGAAGTACAAGGCACCATTCGGAATTCATTAAGTGGAAGGGAAGGTTTTGGATATGACCCGCTTTTTCAACCGGATGGATATGCAATTACTTTTGCAGAAATGGATCCGGCTGAAAAAAATGCCATTAGTCATCGGGGTAGGGCAGTTGCTAAATTAATTGAATTCCTAAAAGATGAATTGAAATAATTGAGTACCAGTAAAAATCCCTTAATTTGCGTGCTTATAATGAAATTGCAGGAATGAACGTAGAGAACTTTAGTGATTTTATAAAACATCCCGCCAACTTATATCGGATTAACTACCAGGAACTAAAGGGTCTGGTATTGCAATATCCTAATGCGTTGAACCTACGCATGCTCTTGCTTTTGAAAAGTAAAATCGAAAATCATCCTGATTTCGAAAAAAACCTTCAGGCTGCCTCCACATATGCTATTGATAGAAGCAGGATTTTTGACTTGTTGGAAAATCCTGACCTTGCATTAGACGTTCCGGCATCCGTTACTGTTGAAGGTGGCGCTATTGCTGTTTCCTTGGACCATCAAACTGTAGCTAATGAAGCGGATAGTGCTGATCTGGAAGAAACGTCGCAATCCCTGGATTATGCATGGCTGGAACAACCGGTAGAAAATATTGAAGCTATTTCGTCAACCTTAGACGAAGAAGAAGCGGAAGAAAAGCCAGCAACTTCCAATGTTAAATCGGAAGTGCCAAAGGCCATGGATGACATAGTATTTGAAAAATACCTTGGGCATCTTGGCAATTTCTTTAGTGGTTATATTCAAACCATTGTACCTGATGAATCTTCTGCTGAATTAGGTGAAGAAAAACCCGGTTTCGAATTCGAAATTGAAGAGGAGCCGACCATAAGTGCAAAGCAACCTGAGCAAATGAAAAATTTGCAAAAATTGCAGAAGCATAAAGGCATAGAAGACACTCCTGAAGCGGAAGATGAACCTTCTGATTTTGAAAAGGAGGAAGAAGGCGTTATGCCGCTTCCTAAAGAATCTTTCAAAAGTTGGCAAAATCAGGAAGAGAATTTTGAAATTGAGTTTGATGCATTGGAACAAATTGTATTTAATGCCGTAAAGGAGGAGGAAGAAAAAAAGGAATCACATAAAAAGGTAAAATCAGAAGCTGAGATTTTAGCGAAAAGAAGTTTAAAGCTAAAAACAGGAATTGTCTCTGAAACTTTGGCAGAATTGTTGGTAAAACAAGAGAATTATGAGCAGGCCATTGAAATGTATGAACAATTGATTTTGAAATATCCCGAAAAAAGTGCGTTCTTTGCGCTTCAAATTGAAAATCTTAAAAAATTATAATATGATTACCGGTATGACCATCCTGATTGCACTAGTATCTATCTTACTGATTGGTGCAGTCCTAATCCAGAATCCTAAAGGAGGTGGAGTTGATTCTACGTTTGGTGGTACACAAGCTAATCAAATGTTCGGTGCTGCAAAGTCTGCTGACTTTATCGAGAAAGCAACATGGTACCTGGCAATAGCTTTGTTTGTACTTTGTATCCTTACTACCCTTATGATTGGCGGTGGTGGAGATATTGATGTAACAGCACCACTTCAGTCTCAATAATTTGATTGATATAGCAATAAAAAAAGCGGCATGTTTACTAACATGCCGCTTTTTTTGTTTGTATGATTATTGTCCCTCCGTTTGTGCCCAATTCAATTTCTCAATTAATTCTACCAGGTAGGCTTCAAAATCCAATAATTCCTGTGGGGCGTCAATGTTATTTCTGATTTCCTTTTTGACTTCTCCAAATTCTACATAAGTAATTGTAAAAGGGAGATCTGGAATGGTTTTTCCATTTTCGGGATAAACGTCAGAAAGATTGAAATAATCAGCCTTTTGGGCATTAGTCAATATATCGCTACATTGCTGTTGACTCAATTCAGCTCTCCAGTTTCCTTTCATCTTTACATTTGACTTGCCTTTGTAGGTGGCATATCCTGTTGCATAAAAATGCACTTCATAAACCGGACAGGATCCGTAACAAGCAGTTTTTTTAATTCCAGCAGATCCAAAGGCAGGTTTTGCTACCATAATTTCCGGTTCTACTTCCATCTCTTTTTGTACTTCTTCATTTTCACTAGGAGGTGCTTCCATCACTTTTGCAGGTTTGGGGCCACAGGCAGTAAAAAGGCTTACAGAAAAAAGCAGCAATAGAAATTGGGTTGTTTTCATCATTTGTTTTTTGGGTGAAAGTTATTGATTGTAAAACTACTGTATTTTTAAAAATAAAAAATCCCGACAACTTGTTCATTGCCGGGATTTTGAAATATTTATTCATTTTAAAACGTAATCATACTTGTATCAATCTCTTTAGCCCAGGCCAATATGCCACCTTTCAAATTGTGTAGATTCGTAAAGCCAAAATTCTCTTCCAATTCACGGATTGCTTTAGCGGATCTTATGCCACTTCTACAGTATAAGATTACCGGTTTGTCCTTTGCAATTTTAGATGCTGATTCGCCAATGGCACCCATAGGAATCAAGGCTGCATCCAAATGAGAAATACTGTATTCGTGGGGTTCTCTCACATCAATTAACTGATAATCAATCCCTTTTGTCTTGTAGTCCAATAATTCATGAACTGAAATCTCTTTTACCAGTTTGTCAGGGCTGTCATCCATTCCACAAAACTGCTCATAGTTGATGAGCTGCTCGATTTTAGTGTCCGGGCTTTTATGGACCTTTAAAATGCGAGTTGTAAAAGAAGCTGCATCAAATAGAAATAGTCTGCCTACCAATGGATCACCAACTCCGGTCAATACTTTAATGACTTCATTCGCTTGTAAAGACCCAATGATGCCCGGTAATACACCCAAAACACCTCCTTCACTACAATTAGGAACTAAACCTGGAGGGGGTGGTTCCGGAAACATATCTCTGTAATTAGGTCCTCGTGTTCCATCTTCCTTTAAATAGTTGAAAACAGAAACTTGTCCTTCAAACCTGAAAATGGAGGCGTATACATTTACTTTCCCTGCCAAAACACAAGCATCATTTACAAGGTATCGGGTAGGGAAGTTGTCTGTTCCATCTGCCACTACATCAAAATCCTTGATGATTTCAAGGGCATTTTCCTTGGTAAATCGCTCTTCAAAGACCGTAACCTTAATATGAGGATTGAGCTTTTGGATTCTTTCTTTGGCCGTTTGGGCTTTTGATTTTCCAAGGTCATCAACTGTAAAAAGGACCTGTCGTTGCAAGTTACTGTCATCTACCGTGTCAAAATCTACGATGCCAATATGGCCCACACCGGCAGCAGCCAGGTATAAAAGTACTGGACTGCCTAATCCGCCGGAACCTATTACCAAAACACTGGAAGATTTTAACTTTAATTGTCCCTCAAGGCCAAATTCAGGTATAATAATATGCCGGGAGTATCTTGCATATTCTTCCGGTTTAAGATTGCTTTCGAAGTTCATGATTTTTTAGGTTGGTGATTAATTTCCAAAATAGGATTTTTAAATAAAATTATGCTGCTCCACCTGCAATAGCTGGAACAATGCTGATGACTGAATCCTCTTTAACTTCTGTCTCGTCGCGATTCAATGCATTAATATCTTCATCGCCCAAATAGACTCTGATAAATGAACGGATGTTTCCTTTGTCATCCAGTAAATGTTTTGCTAGACCTTCATACTGTCCTACAAGACTTTCAAAAGCTATTTTAATGGTTGCCCCTTCAATGTTGATCTTAGAATTGTTTTCTGTAAATTTTCTAAGTGGGGTTGGAATAAGAATCGTTGCCATGTTGATTGAATTTAATTTTTATGGGATAAAATTTAGATTGTACTTAGTTGAGAAATCAAAACAGTCTCTTCTTCAAAAACCCTTTCTTCATCCTTCAATTTCCATGATTTTAGGTCTACTGCCTTTCCTTCCATGATAGAAACAATAACATAGGAGAAAAAAGGCATTGCTTTCGCTAAATCATGAACCGATGCAATGGCCGGATGATTTGGATGCGAATGATAGATTCCAAGGAGGTCCAGGTCGTTCATTGCAGCGTACCTTTCCGCTTCAAGGTAATCCTGCGGGGTAATTTCAAATCGTCTTCGCTGATCTCCATATTTGCTATTTGTTACTCTTTTAGCAACCGTGATGTTTCTTCCGTTAGCATCACTGCCGTAAAGGAATCCGCAACATTCATATGGAAAAGTTTCTTCTCCATGTTTATCAATAAACGCTTTAATACTTGGGTCAATATGAATAGTAGTTGCCATGTTATTTATTTTAAGCTTCGAATACGTGATTAATTACTTCGCTGTACTTTTCAGCATTATCAGGGAATGTGGTTACTATTACTCCTTTATCAATGTTCTCTGCGACCTTTACTGCACCAACTAAATTTGCTGCACTGGAAGGACTGACCAGAAGACCTTGGGTTTTTGCAATAGTTCTTATCATTTCATATGCCTCAAGCGTGTCTATTTCTAAATCCTGATCGGCAATATTTGGTCTGTAAATTCCTGGGACTTTAGCTGTTTCCAGATGTTTCCATCCTTCCAATCCATGCATGGGGTTATCAGGGTGTAGGGCTATTGTAGCTATGGAATTATTTTTATTTTTCAACCCTACACTTGTTCCTGTAAAGGTTCCGGTAGTGCCCAGTCCTGTTACAAAATGGGTTATTCTACCTGCTGTTTGATGCCATATTTCCTGTGAGGTACCACGGACATGAGCTTTCCAATTAGAATCATTATTGTATTGGTCAGCATAGAAGTATAAATCGGGATTCTGATCGGCTAACGTTCTGGCCATTTCCTGGGAACCATCAGTTCCTTCGAATCTGGAAGTAAAAACAATCTGTGCACCTAGCGACTTTAAAATCCTTTTGCGTTCAGGAGAGGCGTTCTCTGGCAAACAAAGCGTAAGTGGAATGCCTAGAGCTGCAGAAATGGATGCAAACGCAATACCTGTATTACCACTGGTAGCATCCAGTAAAGTTCTGCCATCCCCAAGATGTCCTGCTTCTACGGCATTTTTTATGATTTCAAAAGCTGGCCTGGCCTTCACAGATCCTCCGAATTGTTGCCATTCCAACTTTGCATAAATTTCAATGCCCGGCTTGTCATACACCCCTTTAATTCTTAATAGTGGTGTATTGCCAACCAATTTTTGCAGGCTGTGAATTTTTTCAACCAGCGCTGTTTTTGAAGTGAATTTTGAAAGTACCATGTTCAAGGCTTAAATAAAAAAAGCCTTTCCGGGCGGGAAAGGCTTTTTGTGATATTAAAAAGGGAAATTTGATCGCTCACATAAGATTACCTCTCCACCGATGGTCGATAGTACAACAACAGCAACAACAACAAGGTGAAAAAGTAATGTAATGCATAATAAATGGTGTTAAACGAAAAAGAGGCTTTTCCGGAAGGAAAGGCCTCTTTTTATTCAAATAAAAAAATGTTGCCTTCCTTACGATGTAAGAAAACAACAACAACAACATGCAATTGATTTATTTGAAAGTAACATTAACTGAAAATTAATTTTTACGATACAAGTCTATGATAATTCTATTTA
>JAGQWW010000083.1 GCA_020436955.1 Saprospiraceae bacterium
TTAAAGCTGTTACAGAAAATGGAGAGGTTATTTATGTAAAAAACTATTTCAAAGAAAAAGGATACTACACCATAAAAAAAAAAAAAAAAATGGCATGGTAATCAGACTACTTTTTGCACTGAAATGGCCTGATTAAACTTATGAAAAAGTGCTTTTTGGTCTGAATATCCCTGTTCAAAGACGGGTTTCTCGCCAAACCAGGCATCTTCATACAATCGGCTTAACGTTTTGAAGGTAGGTCGGATTTCTTCATTTTCTATTTCCCAATAGTATTGCAGGTTGGTTTTTTCCTTTTTCCAGACAATATGCCCGTATTCCTGCAAATTTTGAAGCACAGTTATGAACAACAATCGTATAGCAAGGCGATAATTTCCGGCCTTTTCAGCATTGGTCAAGGCATCGTCCAACACTTCTTCCATCAATTCTTCTTCTTCCGCATTTTCCGCATAAGAAACTGAGGACTTGTCCAGTTTCTTGTCACTCCGGGCAAACAGCGGATCCCCCGTCAAAATTTTATATAAAATAAATGCGATAGCAGCGACTCCCAGGATAATTAATATCCATTTAATAACCTCTGCGGTCCTACCTATTGATTCAAAATCAGGTAATTCCTGGTCTAATTCTTCCTCTTTCTTCTCTTTTGGAATGTTCTCAGAATATTCCAAACCGCTGGTTGCTTCCTTCCATTTTTCGCGGTCGATTTGTCTTACTTCCACTTCTTCCATGACAGGATATTCCTCCACCGCTTCCTCCATCCATACCAGGCTATCCTGGGATGAAGCAGAAATCGTAGAAAACAAAATTATTAGCAGAAAAATAAAAGTCCTCATATGGTGCAGAAGCGTAATTCAATGCCTTTCAAAAGGTAAATTTAATTTTTTATTGGCAGCATACAATTTTGAAATTCCGTTTAATGTTAAAATCAGCAAAACCAAGTAAGGCCTTAAACAACCTAATTGCAAACCCTGTTACATATTTTTCCATTACGGTTTGGAATTAAGGGAAAAAGTGGCCAACTTGTAATCACCCTAAAATAATGTAGTACCCAAAACCAATGAAAGCCATTCCTGTAATGGAATGTAAAGATTTATGGAATCCCTGAAAGACAAAACCAAATTGGTTGCAAAAAACCCTTCTTATAAGGATCTGCTCCAGGCTGATCCCCTACAACTCTTGCGTCCGGAAAATGATATTGAATTTGAATTATTGCACCAGCCATCCTTCCAAAAGGGTCTGGAATGGGGTATACCAAGATTTGGACACCCGGAAGGAAAAGTGCTTTTACACATCAGGGAAGTCTTAGACAATATTGACAAATTACAACTCGACGAAAAGGTAAGACAACAACTTCGCACTATCGCCTTTGCTCACGACACCTTTAAATACAAGGAGGAAAAAGGAAATCCCAGAGATTGGACCAAACACCACGGTGCCCTGGCCAGAAAATTCATGGAAAAATTTACCCATGAACGAGAAACGCTGGACATCATCGAGCTCCATGATGAAGCCTACCACGTCTGGTGCCTTGAATTTTATCATAAACAACCCGGCGCTGCAGCGCAAAGACTGGATGAATTACTTGTGAGGATTGAAGATATCATTCCCTTGTATCACCAGTTTTTTAAGGTGGATACACAAACAGGTGATAAAAACCAGGCACCATTGCGCTGGTTTGAAGAGCGATTTAAAAATGGGTAATTAATTTCTTCTCACTTTAAAAAAGTCTGAAATCAAAGCACTGCATTTTTCTCGCAAAATGCCAAACTCTACTTTGGTTTTAGGATGCAGTAAGGCTCTTCCAAATCGCTCGAATCCTCTTTTTTCATCTTCTGCAGCATATACCAGTTTGCCCAGCTGACCCCATGACAAGGCTCCGGCACACATCACACAGGGCTCTAGTGTTACGTACAAAGTACATTCGGTCAAATATTTACTGCCCAGGTGTTGAGAGGCTGCTGTCATGGCTATAATTTCTGCGTGAGCAGTTACATCATGCAGGAGTTCGGTTTGATTATGCGCTCTCGCAATAATCTGATTATTACAAACTACCACTGCGCCAACAGGTACTTCACCTTCCTGGTATGCTTTTTCAGCTTCTTTAAAAGCCTGGTTCATAAAATACTCATCGCTAAATACGGTCAAGCCAGACATAAAATTATTTTTAATATAAAAATAGAACTCTAAGGAAAACAATCAGTTGGAGCCTTCCAATTGACTGCAAGGAAAAAAATTTCTGCAAATTTGAAAATTCTTTGAAAAGAGCCTTTCATTTTTGGAATCAATTTTCCATACCTTTGCACATGGAACGCATCAAAGAACTACCAATCCAAGTCCAGGAAAAATTTCTTGGCGAATCGCTTACATTCGACGACGTACTTTTAGTACCTGCCTATTCAGACGTTTTACCACGTGAAGTTGATATTACCACACAATTAACCCGCAATCTTAAGATCAACGTGCCTATCGTTTCTGCAGCGATGGACACAGTGACCGATAAAGGTCTGGCAATTGCTATGGCCAGACAGGGTGGTATTGGTATCATCCACAAAAACATGTCCATTGAAGAACAGGCAGAACAAGTCAGAAGTGTAAAAAGATCGGAAAGCGGGATGATCATTGATCCTGTGACGCTTCGTATTGACGCCACTGTCGGTGACGCTTTGCAATTGATGAAGCGATTTAGCATTGGAGGTATTCCAATCGTAGATGAAAACAACCACCTAATAGGTATCCTTACCAACCGTGACCTTCGTTTCGAGACCCGAAACGCAAGACCGGTACGCGAGGTAATGACTTCTTCTAATCTTATTACCGCTCCGGTGGGTACTGATTTGGAGAAGGCAAGGGACATTCTACAGCAAAATAAAATTGAAAAACTTCCTGTAGTTGAAAAATCCGGCAAATTGGTCGGACTGATCACCTATAAGGACATCATGAAAGTAAAAGACTATCCAAATTCCTGTAAGGATTCCTATGGACGTTTGGTAGTCGGAGCTGCAGTAGGGGTTACCCGCGATATGATGGAACGTGTTTCAGCACTGGTAAATGTAGCGGTCGATGTCATTTGTATCGACACTGCTCATGGTCATTCGCAAGGTGTTTTGGATGCAGTGAAAGAGGTAAAAGCGCATTTCCCGGACCTACAGGTAGTAGGTGGAAATGTGGCTACAGGAGCAGGTGCCAAGGCTTTGGTTGATGCCGGCGCAGATGGTGTAAAAGTGGGGGTTGGTCCTGGAAGTATCTGTACTACCAGAGTAGTGGCCGGAACTGGTGTTGCGCAATTATCTGCAATTTATAATGCAAAAGAAGCCATCAAACATACCGGTGTTCCGGTTATCGGAGATGGTGGTATCCGCTATTCTGGTGATATTGTAAAAGCTTTGGTAGCAGGTGCTGACACTATTATGGCAGGTTCACTATTTGCCGGTGTAGAAGAAGCACCAGGAGAAACCATCATATTTGATGGCAGAAAATTCAAGGTTTATCGCGGTATGGGTTCGCTTAGTGCAATGGCCCTTGGTTCAAAAGACCGCTATTTCCAGGATGTGGAAGATGACTTGAAAAAGTTGGTACCGGAAGGAATTGAAGGAAGAGTACCATTTAAAGGTTCGCTTGCGGAAGTAATGGTACAATATATCGGAGGCTTAAGAGCAGGTATGGGTTATGCAGGCGCTCCAACTATCAGGGATTTGCAGGAAGCACAATTTGTGCGTATAACCAATGCCGGATTCCTTGAAAGCCATCCACACAATATTACCATTACCAAGGAAGCTCCGAATTATAGTCGAAGATAATTTCAAGTGTCGAGTGACGAAATTCGAGTGACGAGTATTTTTGCCGGCTACCGGCTAGCGTAAACCGGCTACCGAACCTAATAAGATTTTACACAGCATTTGGCCAGCTTGACATAGTCAGGTCTGGCCGATGCTACTTTATGGATGTAGCTGTCTTTTATTTCCCCGTTTTGAATTATGAAAATTCCGGGCATCTGTGTGCTGTCACCCAGGCTTTCATTTTTGATAGGTGCACCGTGTCCATGTACCACGGCTGCGTCAAATCCACGAATCCAGGTACTTAGGCCGAACAACTGAGTGAAGGTTCCCTTACCCAGTCCGAAGGTTTTATAGTAACGCTGTTCAGGATCAGAAATGTGTAGTGAACCCTGGAGGTTATATTTTTTAAAATACCGTTCAGCAATATCGTCTTCGGCCATGTGAACGAAAACAAGCTTCAGCCCCAGGGCTTCAATTTCTTCCCTTTTTTGAGAAATGTCAGAAAGGGATTCACGGCAGAAGGTACATCCAAAATGACGAAGGAAAACCAGCATTACCGGATGATCCCTGGAAGTATCATACAGACTACGACCCTGATTGGTCATCATCTCTTCAAAATACTCCTGTTCAATGGTACGCAATAACATGGATATACTAATTTGAGCTAGTCAAACAATAACATAATCACAAAGTTCAAAAATATATTCGGGTAGAAAATTCCTGATTTAGGAAAGGTATAAGGCAAAAATAACAAAAGCCAACCCGAAAGGATTGGCTTCTGCAGTTAGTTTTTTTATCGTCTTGAAGATTATGACGCTTGTTTTACAAATTCATATTGTCATAAACATTCATTACTTCTCTAACATGACCTGCTGACTCATTCAACAATGCCATCTCATCAGCATTCAATTTCAATTCGATAACTTCTTCGATACCGTTTTTGCCCAATTTCACCGGTACACCCAGGAAGATATCATTCAAACCGTACTCGCCATTCAGTTGTACACAACATGGGAAGATGCGGTTCTCATCTTTAACAATTGCTTCTACCATTTGAGCAGCTGCTGCACCTGGTGCATACCAAGCAGAAGTACCCATCAATTTCACCAATTCTCCACCACCAACTTTCGTACGGTCAACAATAGCAGTAAGTGTAGCATCGTCGATCATCTCAGTTACAGGAATACCACCTACTGTAGTGTATCTTGGAAGTGGCACCATAGTATCACCATGTCCACCCATTAATACTGCCTGAATATCTTTAGGGCTTACGTTCAATTCAGTCGCTAAAAAAGCACGGTAACGAGCAGTATCAAGGATACCGGCCATACCAAATACTTTATTGGAAGGAAGACCTGCTGCTTTGAAAGCTGCATAAGTCATTACATCCAATGGATTTGAAACCACTATGATGATAGGATCTTTTGAGTACTGAAGGATTGATTCAGTAACAGATTTTACAATCTTTGCGTTGGTACCAATTAGATCATCACGGCTCATACCAGGCTTACGAGGAATCCCTGCAGTAATTACCACTACATCAGAATTGGCAGTGTCCTTATAATCATCAGTACCTTTAAGTGCTGTGCTATAATAATCGATTGGAGCTTGCTGCCAGCTATCAAGGGCCTTACCCTTTGCCACATCGCCTGCGATATCCAATAAAACTACTTCTTTAACAATGTCTTTATGCGCAAGGACATTTCCAACAGTTGCCCCTACATTTCCGGCACCAATTACGGTAACTTTTGCCATGATGGTTTTTGATTTTATTTGATTCTAAAATGGTTTTTTAAACGGTCCGCAAAAGTAAAAAAAATTGCCCCCCTGCTAAAGGTTAAGCCAACAACATTTGTCAATTTTTCACTTATTTCTCACCTTGACCACGCTTTTTGAGCTTATCAAGGCTTTCGAAAGCAATTTCTTTACTAATTGAGGCCTTTAAAGTCTAAAACAAAGTTATATGTCCATCGTTCAGGGTCAATTTGTAGATATTCGAAACAGGAACATTTTTCCTGCTTCCATCACTATTGAATCGGGAAAAATTGTAAAAATCGAAGCACTGGAATCAGCTCCGGATGTCTTCCTGTTACCGGGATTTGTAGATGCACATATTCACATTGAAAGTTCCATGGTTACCCCATATGAATTTGCCCGCATCGCATTAGGACATGGTACGGTGGCGACCGTTTCTGATCCTCATGAAATAGCCAATGTGGTTGGGATGGAAGGCGTGTATTATATGATTGAAAATGCAAGAGATGTCAGGTTTAAGTTTCACTTTATTACACCGTCCTGTGTGCCGGCTACTACCTTTGAAAATGCCGGGGCTACTATTGACTCTGCGGATATCAAAACATTGATGGCCGACCCTGACATTTATTATTTGTCAGAAATGATGAATTATCCGGGGGTGCTGTTTAACGATGAAGAGGTAATGAAAAAATTGGCTATCGCAAAAGCATCCGGAAAACCTATCGACGGGCACGCACCCGGCTTGATGGGCGAAAAAGCCAAACAATATGCCGATGCCGGCATCACAACCGACCATGAGTGTTTTACCCTGGAAGAAGCGCTGGACAAAATCAAATTCGGAATGAAAATCCTCATTAGGGAGGGGTCTGCTGCCAAGAATTTTAATGCCTTACATTCCCTCTTTAACATGCATCCTGACAAGCTCATGCTGTGCTCCGATGACAAACATCCGGATGACCTTTTGTTGGGACATATCAATCAATTGGTACAACGTGCAGTGGCTCTGGGCTACGATGTATTTGACGTTTTACATGCAGCTTGCATACATCCTGCAACACATTATAAGCTCAGAAGTGGCACCCTTCAGCTAGGTGATCCCGCTGATTTCATTATAGTAGAGGATCTAAAAGATTTTAAAGTACTCGCTACTTATATCGACGGTGAAAAAGTAGCTGAAATTGGCAAAACCTCTTTCCCTGCAAAGCAACATAAGCTTTTGAATCAATTTAATATAGGCCCAAAGCAAGTCAATGATTTTGAAACAATTGCCAAAGCTAACCCCCAACCGGTAATGCAGGCTTTGGATGGTGAATTGATAACAGAAAAATTATTCCTGGATCTGCCATCAAAAGATGGCAAACAATTGCCCTCCCCTGAGAATGATATCCTGAAAATAGCAGTGGTAAACCGATACAATGAAGCACCGGTAGCAACGGGTTTTATCAAGGGATTTGGGCTTAAAAATGGAGCTATTGCTTCAACTGTTGGTCATGATTCACACAATATAATTGCTGTAGGAACAGACGACGAGTCGCTTTGCAAGGCGGTAAATTTGTTGATTGAAAACAAAGGTGGACTTTCCGCAACCAATGGGGAAGAAGAAAAAGAGATTGCTTTGCCTATCGCTGGATTAATGTCAGACCAACCATGTGCCGTCATCGGAAAATCCTATGCGGAAATAGATGGGTTTGTTAAAGGAATGGGGTCAAACCTTAGAGCACCATTCATGACCCTTTCCTTTATGGCATTGTTGGTTATTCCAAAAATTAAAATGAGCGATTTAGGATTGTTTGATGCGGAAGCATTCAAATTTTATTAGGACGTCTGGTCGAGGTCCTCTTTGCTTTGGCGTTCGAATAAATCAGCATAGTAGCCACCATTTTTCAGAAGTGATTCATGGTTGCCTTCTTCTACTATCTTACCATCTTCAAGGACGATGATTTTATCAAACTCCAATAAGGAATAAATCCGGTGAGTAATGATAATGGAAGTTTTCTCTGCCAATGCTGAATTGAAATAATCAAGGACTTTTTGTTCGGTATTGGTATCGACTGCCGATAAACAATCGTCAAGGATAACGATATCCGGCTTTTTAATGAGGGCCCTGGCGATAGAAACCCGCTGTTTTTGACCACCGGAAAGCGTAACACCTCTCTCCCCTACCAGGGTGTCAAATTTATTGGGAAGGTCTACAATGTCTTCATAAACAGCAGCGTGCTTGGTGAACGTCTCAATTTCAGTCAATTCTGCTTCGCGTTTTCCAAAAGCAACATTGCTGGCGATGGTGTCTGAAAAAAGGAATACATCCTGTGGTACATACCCTACACGTTTTCGAAGATTGGACAAATCCATTTCACTGATGTTTTGTCCGTCCAGCAAAATCTTACCGGATGTAATATCGTACATGCGAACCAACAAGTCCGCTATGGTAGTCTTACCCGAACCTGTCTTTCCGATGATAGCCATTTTTTGCCCCGCTTTCAAATGGAAAGTGACATCTTGCAACGCTTTAATCCCAGTATCCGGATAGGTAAAAGAAACTTTTTCAAACTGGATATCCCCCTTAAATTCAATCGCCTTTTCAGCAGGATTGGTGATGGTGGGTTGAGTTTCTAAAAATTCATTGATTCGCTTTTGGGAAGCAGCTGCTTGCTGAATAATGGAGGCAACCCAACCAATACTGGTAACCGGCCAGGTCAACATATTTACATAGATAACAAACTCAGCGATGTTGCCTGCTGTCAATGTACCATCTGCTACTTTTAAACCTCCCACATATACTGTAATGATAGTAGAAGCTCCGATCAACAAAACCATCAAAGGGAAAAACATCGCATCTACTTTCGCAAGGCTCAATGATTTTTCCTTGTAATTCTCTGTTTCAGCAGCGAAATAATCACCAAGTGCCTTTTCCTGAACATACGATTTCACCACACGGATACCTGAGTACACCTCCTGCGCCAAAGAATTCAGCTTTGCTAATTGTTGCTGAATCTTTTCACTTTTTTTATTGATGATATTACTGATGTAATAAATCGATATGGAAAGTATCGGTAAGGGTGCAAGGCTGTAAAGAGATAACTCCACATTGACACTAAACATGGAATAAATAACCATTACAAACAGTGAAATCAGGTTGATACCATACAACACAGCCGGACCGAGATACATACGTACTTTAGAAACATCTTCGGTAATACGCGCCATTAGGTCGCCGGTATTATTCCTTTTATAAAATGCCAGATCCAGTTCCTGATAATGTTTGAATATCTCTTTGCGAAGGTCATATTCAATCAATCGAGACACGACAATAATGGTTTGCCGCATGAAATACATGAATAATCCCATTAATAAAGCAAGTCCCAGAACAATCAAAGCAAACTTTAAAAGTGCCTGCCCTAATTCTGAAGCCTGGGCATCCGTCATTTCACTTATACCATTATTAAAAACGGATAGCTTTTCAATCACGTAATCCAATGCATCACGGATGTACTGTGGCTGAAG
>JAGQWW010000084.1 GCA_020436955.1 Saprospiraceae bacterium
TTCAGATTTGTAAGCACCCAAAACAGGATTGCCACTGCTTTTGGTGAAACAACTACTCCATCCTTTGCTTTACTGGACCTTAAGGTGGGCTATTATTATAAAGAAAAGCTAAGTGTTCATTTAGGAGTCAATAATGTATTTGACACCGCCTACTACGAACATTTAAACCGCTCGGTTCGAGGAACTACCAACCCTATTTATGAGCCGGGCAGGAATATCTTTACCAGCCTTAGTTATACATTTTAAAAAAAATTGGCCAGTGGTGTTTGACTTGACACCACTGGCTACCCTACCGTAAGGATGACTCTTATTAATTTTGTAATTTCGGGCTTACCTTAAAACATAGCTACCCGAAAATGCCTGTCTACGATACCATAGGAAAAACCTACGATAAGACCAGAAAAGCAGATCCTTACCTTGCTTCCCGTATGTTCCACTTTTTACATAATGGACAATCTAATGCTCAATATTTGGACATTGGGAGTGGGAGTGGTAATTACACATCAGCATTAGCAGCCAAAGGACTTTCAATGATCGGAGTAGAACCTTCGGATGAGATGCTGGAAAAGGCAATGGCGAAATCAAATGAAGTGAAATGGATGAAGGGCCGGGCCGAACAAATTCCATTACCTGATGAGGCTGTAGACGGAGTATTAGCAAGTTTGACCATCCACCATTGGAAAGATTTAGAACAGGGATTCAAGGAAGTACATCGCGTATTAAAACCGGGTGGGAGATTTGTTCTTTTCACATCTTACCCTGAGCAAACGGATGCCTATTGGTTGGCCCATTATTTCCCGAGACTGACCAGAGCCTCAGCCATTGCTTTGCCTGCTCAAAATTTGGTGGAATCAGGAATAACCCAGGCAGGATTGCAACTGGTCCTAAAGGAACCCTACTTTGTAAAAGCTGACTTAGAAGACTTCTTTTTTTATAGTGGGAAATATCGCCCTCAGATGTACTTTGATGAAAATGTAAGGAGGGGCATTTCTACCTTTTCCTTGCTGGCACACCAGGATGAAGTAAATGAAGGATTGTCAAAATTGAAAACTGACATCGACAACGGACATATCGAAAATATCATCAAACAATATGAAAACGAAATTGGGGATTATATTTTTGTCATCAGCCAAAAACCAATTTAAGAGTGTTTGGTCAAAAGCATTTTCCACAAACCCAATCATTTAAATAATCTACGTTGAAGATTTTAAGTTTTCCTTTGGATATCTGAGCAATTTTTATGGTTTGTTTAAAGCTAAACCTTTCCTCCATTCCTATTCATTTTCCTACATTTACCCGTCAAAATTTTAATTTGTTAACTAAAACCGGTTGGTCCTGGACCGAAACGCAGGCTTTCCGGCTTGAAAATTAAATCTATGAAAAAGTTACAACTGTTGCTTTCCTTCCTTTTTATTTCCCTTCTTTCACTTTCTGCTCAGAACAAAAAATTTGGGGCGGATTTATCAGAAGTAAAAACCTACAAAAATCAACTGGAACTGGACATTAAAAATATCTTCTCCGGGCTTGGAAACGCTACCCTTCTTTATAAAAGAGGACATAAGCTTGACAAATTTGAAGTAGATGGGAAATTGCGGTTCGTCAGGGTTTTAGCCAGATTCAACAACCAGATCGCCCTTGAAAAGAATCCCTTTATGGGGGCTATAGACTCCTTACAAATAGAGTTTCATCCAAATGACGTTTTTGACCTTTCTATTGGAATTGGATTTGAACAACAAAAGATGTTCCGCAATTTCGTTCATTATTGGAGTATTGATTGCATTGCAAATTATTATTCAATAGATGGTAGTGCCTATTCCATAGGTGGAATTCGGAATGTGCGTACAGGCGTTGATACCAGGTATACAAGTACAATTCAAGCAGGCGTTAATCCTTTTTTTGGAATCAAATACTATTTAAGTGAAAAATTCAGCATTGGAATTGAGACTGGATTTGCTTTCCAATATTTCCACCAAAAAATAACAGAAGTGGATTATACCACCACCTATTCCAATGGAACATACTATTACAAACTCATGGAAAAGGAACCTAGCAGCACAAATGGAATTACAACAAATTTCAACAACTTAAGGTTTTTAAATTTGGGGTATACTTTCTAAAATAATTATCCTTGATGTTGGTTCTGTAATGCCAGGATTTTTAAATTAGAGAATTGAAATTAGTTTCCTAACAATAATTAACCAGCATGGAGACCAATCGGATACTCGATGAAGAGATGGGCTTACAGAACCAACCCGAGGATACCTCAATTCTTCGCTTCAGCTGCCTCATCTTGCTTTGGTTGGGCATGATAAGTTGTCTGTTTTTAGGCCTTTTTTCAGATCCTTTGGTACTCAGTGGATTAGTTTTCCTAATTGTTGCGTCGGTCTTCTCCTTTTATAATTTCCTACTAGGAGCTAAAATTACACTGGCTGCATTGCTGGTAGGAACATTTAACCTTGCACAGTTTTTCCCCTTACAATTGCATGTTTCCTTTGGAGTCGAATCTTCCGGATTATGGATGGGAATTGATATTTTAATGATTGGATTTATAATATTGTTATACCTTACCAACAAGCCAATTTTTGGTCCCTGGGTAAAAAGAATTTTTAAAATAGACCCTAACTCGAGGGAGCCTATTGCAGAAGGTCGTACCAAGATTGAAGGCTTCAAATCCCGATTTAAAGATAAACCCCAAAAAGAACTGGAATCTATAGCTGCAAATCAAATGCTGTTGGAAGAAGCAAGGAATGCGGCGACCGAACTCTTACACGAAAAATTTTCAACCTTGGTAGCTGAAAATGAAAGCAACTCAACCACTAAAAAATGTATTGAATGTGGGGCACCATTTAATTCTGAAGATTCAAAAATGACAGAGTTATGCCCCAAATGTGCACATGAGTTGTATGGATATCCGATTGGGGAGGAATGAGGAATGGGATATGGGATATGATATATGAGATATGATATATGGGATTGGGGATTGGGGGCCTAGGATGTTTATTAATTACAAAAAGATATAATGCAGAAATCTACGAAACCTGGGAATGTTGAGGAATACATTGCAACGGTACCACCTGAAGGGGAAAATCATGTAAAGGAGATGCGAGCTATATTGAAGGCCATTGCACCTGATGCAGAAGAAAAATTAAAATGGGGTGTTCCTGTGCTTGAGCAAGGCACCATATTATTTGCTTATGCTGCTCATGCCAAACATATCAACCTGGTCCCAACCGGCCCTGCGCTTGAACCCTTTATGGGCGAATTGGGTGATTATAAAACCAATAAAGATTCTGTGCAATTTTTGTATGCACAACCCTTGCCTAAGGATCTTATCCAAAGAATAGCCGCACATAGATTAAAGGATGTAGTGGAGAATGGGGCGAAGTGGAAATACTGAGTGGGATTATTGATTAGGATTTGGGGATTGGATTATTGGAGGATTAGTAGGATTATGGAGTGGGATTATTGGATTGGATTAATGAAGGATTAGTAGGATTATGGAGTTGGATTCGGGGATTGGATTAATGAAGGATTGATGGGATTATGGAGTTGGATTTGGGGATTGGATTAATGAAGGATTAGTAGGATTATGGAGTTGGATTTGGGGATTGGATTATTGGAGGATTGATGGGATTATAGAGTAGGATTTTTGGATTTGAAGGATTATAGATTTAATCACAATACACGCATTCCGCATCACGGGTAAAATTGACGACCCATGTGAAAGAATTTTGAGTTTTTTCCTGCTGTGTAACCCAAGGTTTCAACCGTGGGTTACACAGCAGGAGGTTACACCTCTCCCTATTTCAAAAATTACTATTTTGTGGTAAATACGGTCTCCCTTTAACCTTAACCTTTATGAAAAAATATGCTCCCATTCTGATTGCTTTTATTGCTTGGTTTGCTGTCATAGCACAATTTGTATTGATGATGCAAAATCTGGTGGCTCCGGTTGGGGAAAGTATCATTCGATTTTTTAGCTTTTTTACTATTCTCACCAATACTCTGGTGGCAGTGTATTTTACCAGGGAAGCATTCCAGGTTTCGGGTAATTCTATCTTGGATAAACCTGCTTTTCTGACCGCAATGACCGTCTATATCACAGTAGTCGGATTGGTTTATCAAATTGCACTGCGTCATGTCTGGGACCCGCAAGGATTGCAAAAGGTGGTAGATGAGTTGTTACATTCTGTGGTGCCGGTTTTGGTCATTGTGTACTGGTACGGAAAAGTAAAAAGCACCCAATTGGGATGGTCAGTACTACCCTATTATTTGCTGTATCCGCTTATCTATCTGGTGTATGTTTTGACGCGAGGATCTTTTTCGGGTTTTTATCCCTACTATTTTATAAATGTGGATGAGATGGGGTGGCAAACGGTGGGAATCAACTCACTGGTATTACTGCTCGTTTTCCTTGGGTTGTCGGCCATTTTTATCGCCATAGGAAAAAGAGTGTCCAATGCAGAGGAAAAGGCGTAGAGTCGGTTTTATTAGCCTTTCAAAATCAAATTAGTATCTTACTCTCCTAAATCTTCCCGGGATTCATTCATTGTAAATGTTCCTTGCCTTTGAATTATATCTCCATACACCTATTTAAAAAAGTATATGACTATGCCCTTAAAGAAGGCATGAGGGCCAGTGATTTTGATGGCCTTTCCACCCCTGTCCAAAAGATTCCGGAGATTCAAGCAGTACCCGCTGACCACTTTTTCGAATTACATGAAAGAGTGGATCAGGTAATTGGCCCCGGGTTTTCAGTTCGTGTTGGTCAGGAAATGAAAATAGAAGATTATGGTGTGCTGGGACTTTCCTGGCGAACCTGTTCATGGGCAGGAGAAATTTTTGACCGTTGTGAACGCTACTTTAGATTCCTTTCCGACACGTATGTTTTTAAGGTAGAAAAAGGAAAAGAGGTATCCCGTGTGTACCTCCATCGAGATGCCCATCGTAGGGGTGTCGAATTATCCAATGAATCTACCCTTTCTGCTACAGTGGTTGTTTTGCAAGCAATGACGGAGACAAATATTGCTCCTGTTGAAGTCGGTTTTAGGCACCAGCCACCTACCAGTCTTGAAAGTTATGAGCGAGCCTTCCATTGTCCTATTCGCTTTAACCAGCCCTACAACTATATAACCTATACTACCAAGGACCTACAGACCAGAACCGCAAAAGCGGATGCCAGCATCAATCGGTTTTTAGTAGAAAGAGTAAAAGAGGAAACGGAAGGTATAGAAATCAGTGTCAACAAGCTTATTTATGACGTTGAACATTTGATTAGAGATGCCTTACCCAGTGGCATTCCATCCATCCATTCCATTGCTGCTGTGCTCGGCATGAGCAACCGCACCCTGACTCGTCGCTTGTCTGAAAATGACCTCACCTTTAGGGATCTTATCCAAAAGACACAATTAGAAGTAGCCAGCTACCTACTTCGTTCTTCCAATGAATCGGTGGCAGAAATTGCATTTGAAACAGGGTTTTCTGAACAGAGCGCTTTTAACAGAGCTTTCAAACGATGGACCGGCAAATCGCCTGTAGAATTTCGCAATAACCAGTAAAACCGCTCCCTTGGCGCAAAAAGCCAAAAGATTGGCCTAAAGGGTCAAATTTTCGGCCTTCATTCCTCTCAACTTTGCCTTTGTAATCAAAACAGAAGTAAAATGAGAAAATTACCACCTATTAAATTACCCTTGATTTTCCTCTTTGTTGTCAAGCTATTCTTCAGTTTGATCGGAATTGCCAACCCTCCACAAGATTATAAGCATTCCATGGTCATCCAGGATGACTTAAAAAAGGCAGCCTTTACGGTGCTGGACACAAAATGTAATGTATGTCATCGCCGTCAAAACCCTTTTATGGTCTTCAATGAAAGAAACATGGAAAGGCGCGCCGGTAAAATCCACCACCAGGTTTTCGTTGCTAAACGGATGCCCAAACCGGAAGGAAAGGCCCTGACAACGGAGGAAAAACGAACCCTTAAAAATTGGTTATTAACGCAAAACATCGACTAACATGGAACTCTCAATTAAATCCGTATTGTATTTCAGCACCATCATACTTACTGGACTATCAGCAGGCTTTTTTGTGGCCTGGCAAGTATCTGTAATTCCCGGAACGTTAAAAGTGACCGATAGCGTGTATATGTCCACAATGCAATCCATCAACCGCGCTATCCTCAACCCTACTTTTTTTACCATCTTTTTTGGAAGTAACCTGCTCTTGGCGCTATCCAGTATCTACCTCTTCAATGGTGACCGAATGGCCTTTTGGTGGATGCTTTTTGCTACTGTCACCTATTTGCTAGGCACACTGGGAGTTACTGCCCTTGGAAATGTGCCCCTCAACGACCAACTGGACTTGCTCAATCTGGCTGAAATGCCTGATGAGTCCTTGCAGGAATTCAGAAAATACTATGAAATAAAATGGAACCGACTACACCTGATACGGACGATTTTTTCGGTCCTGTCCTTTATCCTGGCGTTAGGTTCCCTTTTGAATATTCCTCGATAAGAAAGTAAACCCTTTTTAAAAACTAATAATAAAAAAATGACTCACAACATCTTAATTACTGGCGGAAATGGAAAAACCGGCCGTAGAATAAGCCACCTGCTTAACGAAAGAAATCATACGGTCAGACTCGGCTCCAGAAGTGCAAAACCTTCCTTCGATTGGAACAATCCTGATACTTTTCCGGCAATTTTGAACGGGATGGATCGTGCCTATATGGCCTACGCACCGGATCTGGCTGTTCCGGGCGCAAAAGATGCCATTCACAATTTCACTAAGGCTGCCTTACAGGCCGGATTGGAAAAGGTTGTCTTGCTTTCGGGGAAAGGAGAAAAAGAAGCGGAAGCCTGCGAAGACATTGTTGCCAATTCAGGATTAAACTATACCCTGGTAAGAGCATCCTGGTTTAACCAAAATTTTAGCGAAGAAGGTTTTTTATTGAATCCTATCCTGGCGGGACAAGTAGCCTTGCCCATGCCCGATGCAGCCATCCCTTATGTAGATGCTGAAGATATCGCTGCAGTTGCTACAAAAGCTTTATTGGATGACAATTTAAACGGTAAAACCCTAACTGTAACCGGCCCCGACAAATTAACCTTTAAAGAAGTAGTTGGAATGATAGCGAAAGCCACCAATCGCACTATCAGTTACCACCCTGTATCGCTCCAGGAATACACCAAAATGATGCAATCTGCCGGTCTGCCACCCGATTATATCTGGTTGTTTGAATACCTCTTCAGAGAAGTCCTAGGCAATCCAGACAACCAGGAAGTTTCTCCTGATGTAGAAATGGTGCTGGGTAGGAAACCCATCGCATTCGAAGACTTTGTTACCAGAACAGCAGCCACCGGCGTTTGGAACGGAGAGCCGAAAACGGATTAGATTTTTGATGTTTGATTTTTGATTCTTGATTTTTGATTAATGCTCTTATTCCTTCATCATTAGTTGCCTGAGCTCAGGAGATATGGGATATGGGATATGGGATATGAAATGAGAAATCAATTTTCTTATTGCCCATCTTAGTTGCCTGAGCTTGTCGAAGGTAACGGAAGAAAAAGTAACAATGGGATATGAGATATGGGATATGCTATATGGAATGAAAAGTAAATTTTTCTTATTACCCATCTTAGTTGCCTGAGCTTGTCGAAGGTAACGGAAGAAAAAGGAACAATGGGATATGAGATATGGGATATGCTATATGAAATGAGAAGTCAATTTTCTTATTACCCATCTTAGTTGCCTGAGCTTGTCGAAGGTAACGGAAGAAAAAAGAAATATGATATATGTGATATGGGATATGGGATATGTAAGGAGAAGTCAATTTCCTTATTACCATCTTAGTTGCCTGAGCTTGTCGAAGGTAACGGAAGAAAAAAGAAATATGATATATGGGATATGATATATGAAATGAGAAGTCAATTTTCTTATTACCCATCTTAGTTGCCTGAGCTTGTCGAAAGCAAAGAAAGTCAAAAGCGAAAAGCAAATAGCCAATGGCCAACAGCTAAAAGCCAAAAGCCAACAGCCAAACCAAAATCACCTGAATTCCCTTAAAGCCCTTTGTTTAGGTTATGCCTGGACACTGGGCTTTCTTTTTTCATGAAAATTGAAAAGAACTTGATGACCTTTTTGGTATCACTGCGATACACTCATAATTAATCACACTTAAAATCAATTATTATGAGTTTTGTAGACCTTTCAACTATCGTATTAACCCTTAGAGAACTTTCTACTAATATTCCATTTCAAAGGGCGGTTAATAACATAAAATCAGGGAAATTCAAAAGGGAAAAGGATAATCCTGATTATCAGGACCGTATTCTTTACACGAGACAACTTAGGGCCTTTGTGTACAATCCGGCGATTATGGATGCAATTCTGTCTGATGAAAAAGTAAAATCTTTATTCTTTAGAACCTTTGGGTATAATGGGTCCCTTGACTTTACCATTTATCCTAACAGTTGGTTAAGAGATTTACCCTTGTTGGATATCGGAAAAGGAACCTACCTGGCAGATGGCATCTTACTGGGCACTAACCAGGTTACACCGGACCAACAATGGATTTGCACAGGAAAAATCACTATAGGTGAAAACTGCATTTTCGATCAGGGTTGTTCTATTGGTTTAAATTCCAGGTTGGGGAATAATTGTACTATAGGCTTCGAAGTAGCCATTGGACTTAAAAACCAATTAGGGGAAAATGTAAAAATTGGTGGACGATCAAATATAGCCCATGGTTGTCGTATTGGAAATAATGTTACCATTCCGGACTGTTGCAGGATTGGAAGCTTTTCCATTATTGAAGATGGAGTTGAATTAGAGGAGTTTAGCGATGGCCCCGCATTTAGTCTGGTGACAAAGGAAGGCATATTTTCAAGGAGGAGAATGGTGGCGTAGAGAAGGGAGATGAAAGATGGAGGATGGAAGATGAAAGATAAACGATGGAGGATTTTTAATAAATTAAAAACAAACTATCCTGGTACAGGTAAATGGATT
>JAGQWW010000085.1 GCA_020436955.1 Saprospiraceae bacterium
GGCATTCAAATTATGAGGCATTCTATGTTAGGTGACTGAGCTTGTCGAAGCCACCGGAAGGCCTAGGAAACGAACAAATTACCCGTGACGATATACGAAAGGCCAAAAGCCACCAAAAACCAAAGACCATTAATAGTACATAATTGAAGAAAGAAAGATGAAGGATGGAAGATGGAAGATATTTACGAATTACGAGTGACGAGTGACGAATGGCTATTTGCCAAAGGCCAAAAGCTAATAGCTAAAAGCCGTCAAAGACCAAAGACAACTTTAAAAACTCCCCTTCTACCCTCTTTTTCCAGGACCAAAAAATATAATCCGGCGGGTATTTCTCCTTTGGTTATGATTTGCTGATGAGAATGTTGGAGCATGCCTTGTTTTTGGATAATTCCATTGATTCCTTGTAAGGTCCAGGATGCATTTTTCCAATCGGGATTAGTAATTTCTATGAAGATTTCGTTACCTGGATTGGGATATATCCGGACTGCATCTTCCAGACTTTTTTCTGCCAGGCCGGTAGTCATACAATTGATGGCTAATTGATAAGGGCCTTCCGGTCCGGGATACGGTCTGGTAAATGTTTTTCCATCATTCGCGGTAGCTTCAAAGTAGTAGGAAATGGTGTCTCCAAACATTGTATTCGGGAGATTTCCAAGGTAGTTACCATCGCCTAAATCGTCCATCTCCAACGATCGGT
This sequence comes from Saprospiraceae bacterium, assembly GCA_020436955.1. Taxonomy (GTDB): domain Bacteria; phylum Bacteroidota; class Bacteroidia; order Chitinophagales; family Saprospiraceae; genus JAGQWW01. The sequence goes on from JAGQWW010000085.1 coordinate 698, forward strand.
AAACAGGATTTTCATGGGTCCTGAAAAATACCTTTACTTTTTCGATTCCAGAGGCATGTTGAACTTTCACCCTGACTTCCTGATAGGTTGCATCAGCACAACCGGTTAACCGTTTTTGGTGGATAATTCTGATGGGTTTGTTCTCACCGATTTCTTTAGTTACACAATGTATTGCACCATACTCTCGAATGATTTCACGGCAATCGATGCCAACAATGTCGTATCCGGGCATGATTTCCTGCCAGCGAACCAGAGCCAGACTATCATAATATCCGCCGTCAAAGTAAGTAGGTACCAATACCAATTTATTGATAAACAAGGCATTGGTGTAAGTGTAATAACAACCATACCCGGGGTGGGCGCTACAATTATTAAGCGAGTCAGGATAATTGCCATACTCATCCGGTGGCATAAGGATCCGCTCTACCCTGTAATCAGTTCCAAATACAGTTTTTACATTTTCTACAAACCAATTGATGTTCTCTTCAATGCGCGGACCGTCAGCAACGCCCTCTGGATATTCCCCCACCAGGAGGGTTTCTTCGTCGATAAGTTTCATGTGCATATCCACATGATGAATAACATCGTAATCCAATTTTTGCAATTTAGGATACTGCTCTATGCCCATAAATTCAGCAACGGTAAAATCTATGGTGGAAGGGTCCAAAGGATTGTCTTCCAACACATGTGATGAAGAAAAAGCCATTCCATTTCCATCTGTCAGGAAATTGCCTCCATCCAATTTTAATCTAAAAGGTAGCGCAGTTGTGGAATATAAGGGAACATTCAAAAAGGAAGACATGGCATTGGACACTTCTTCATCTGCTTCCTGGTATTGCGGTTCATATTTCCAGTCAACCAATACCAGCGAATCCACATCGTTGAGATACACCGTATGGGCTCCATAATCCCTAATCCAAATCCTGCCATTAAAGTTTGTCTCTATAAAATGTACCCTATTAAGGGGTACCCCACGTCGTTGCAAATCATTTCTAACTCTTGAAATAATATTAAAAACGAGAGATCCATAGCAAAAGACCATCACATCGACCTCTTGTTGAGCATGTCTGATTATCTCAGCTACTAGCTTCTTTTTCTCTTCAGAAAATCCGGTCAAATCATAGGAAACGGCTATCGCTTGAAGGGCTTCCCATTCTGCCATGCTCCTAGCAGGCTCTTCCGGAGGGTCGGTAATAACATCTATATAAAAAGCCTGACTTGGTCCGTCAGTACCCGCTTTCCATACTGAAAATGAATTACCTGGATCGCCCTGGGCTCCTAAGGACCAGGCAACAAAAAACAAAACCGAAACCAGGACTAAATCTTTCATTTTCAAATGCTTATATAAAAATAAAAGAAAAGGGTGAACGGAACAAAATTAAGTCCGTCCACCCTTTTCTCAGCGTGGCTATTGGTCTGTCAGCTTACTAAAAACTGAAATTAGCACCTAAAGAAGGAAGAATAGGCAACTGGTTTACACGCTCATATCTAATACGGTCAAAGTAGAAAATATTTTCACGGTCATAGACATTGGTAACACTGGCAATAACTTCCAATTTGACATTCTCCGAAAACTCAAACAATTTTTTCAATGAAATATCTAAACGGTGGTAATCCGGCAATCGACCTGCATTTCTGTCTTCGTCATACACTACACCCAATTCACCGTTTCCACTTAGGATATCCGTGCTCACACCATTGTCATAGTCGTAACGGGTAAAAAATCCCTGGGTAAGCGTAAATGGAAATCCTGAACCATAATTCCATCTAACTGATGCTTCCCAATTTTTCTTTTTACCAAAGGACTGGCTTACAAGGAAGTTGATGTTGTGACGTCTGTCAAACACTGTTGGATAAGTTTGGAATCCGTCATTTCTATTTACATATGCATAAGAGTAGGTACCCCAAACATAAGTGTTTTTCATCTCGTAGCGCAATGAAAAGTCAATTCCATAAGCTTCTCCTGTCTCTGTAATAAAGTCAGGATCAGAACCACTGGTCTTGGAGCGATTCAAATTGATAAGCTGGGTGAAATTTTTGTAATAAGGCTCGATATTTAGAGACGTATTATTATTCACATCCACCTCAAAACCAATAACACCCTGGATAGATTTTTGCAAACGGTGGTCCACTCTTTCAGTGGTACCAGGCTTATACAACTGCTGCTCAGGCCCTGCAAGGAATCCAACAAAAAGGTTTACGATATCACGCTCGTTGACAGAACTTACCAGGTTTTGTGAATACATACCTGCTGCACCTTTCAGACGCAACCAATCGGTGATATTATATTTGAAACCAAGGCGAGGTTCGAAAGAAGGTTGAGATTGAGATGCATAATATTGCAATCTGAAGCCTGGTTCCATAATGAAATTACCAATCGTTTGCTTGTACTTAACAAAGGCTGCTAACTCCGTTGTAAAACTACGCTGACGGATGGTCTGTCCAAGGAAGTTGCGAATGCTGAAATCCGTATTAAATCCGTTGAACTCGAAACCGTATTTCACTTCACTATTCGCTCCGTAGTAAGAGAAATCGAAGATAATATTATAGGTAGAAACGCCGCTTGACCTGGGGTCTCCATCTGCTTCAATAAGTCCAATATCATAATTGCTATAAGAGGCTGAACCTCCTACAATGATATTTGAATTGGGTGGAACCAGTGTAAAGTTCAACCCTGCACCGGTTGCATCCCAGTTAAGGTCTGCGGTACCTTCAAAATTCACCTGATCCTGGAAATTGAAACCAAACAAATTCAGCTTACTACCATTGGAACTAACCAATGACAATTTTCCGTACAAATCTGTAAAGGTATATGGCAATCCTGCTGTATCTGCGTAAGAATAAATGGACTTGGAAGTACGGTCCAGCAAAGATTGTTTAGCAGTCAACAAAAAGGATGTGGATCCACCACCATCTTCTTTCAATTTAACTATAGGACCTTCCAAAATTGCATTTGCCTGGAAAGGACTCGCACCGACTTTACCGGCAAGGCGTTTTTTGTTACCCTCTCTGGTTTTAATATCAACTACCGCAGAAATTCTTCCACCATATTCAGCATTAAACCCTCCTGTCAATACATCAACCGAGCGGATGGTTTCTGTTTCAAAAACAGAAAAGAATCCAATGGAGTGAAATGGATTATAAATGGTCATTCCGTCCAACAAAATCTTGTTTTGAACAGGAGAACCTCCTCGAATATATAATTGTCCCCCCTGGTCACCGGATACGATAACACCGGGCAAAACGGGCAAGTACTGGGCAATATCGGCTACACCACCGGTTGAGGGCAGTGCTTTTATTTGCTGTTGAGATACGGATACTTTTGAGATTTGTACCGTATTCCGGGCCTGGTCCCTCCTGGCAGAAACTTCTACTCCTTCTAATTGTACACCTTCAACGATGTAAAGATTTTCAAAGACAATTCCATTATCCTTAACCTTAACAGAAACAGAAGTTGAGTCGTAACCAATATACTGTGCAACAAGTTTGTACTCACCGACAGGCACATCTGCTATGGTAAAAAATCCATTAATGTCTGTGGTATTACCCAGGGTTGTTCCCTCAAGGAAAACGTTACAAAATCCGATAGGCTCACCGGAATTTTTATCGTAAACATTTCCCCGAACAATTCCTTTTTGGGCTTGAAGGGCAATTGAGAAAAAAATAAACAGGATAGAAATATATCTCATCAGGCGCTTTATTCAAGAAATTAGCTAAAAAAGTGGCGCAAAGATAAACTTACCAATGATTAATGTCCGGTATTAGTTTGTGTTTTTACTGACAAGATTGGATTTAAACTTTTGCACCAATTTTAAAAAATAGAAAAATAACAGATTACTGTTTCCTTCCCGTAAAATAAGTGCTTACTCCAAATGGGAATTCAATCATTTTTAACAGTGCTGCCTCTATTCTTAATATCGCCTTTAATATTTGATTTATCGGTGCAGGAGTGGGTTGTAAATCAGAGGCTACTTTTTCAGGGTCAATTTCCTTTTCCCCAAAAAGATTCTTTAAGGAACGAACCATTAAAATGGGTAAAAACAGGAAGAAATTCCAATAACCCTTGCGAACGATTTTGAATCCTGCCTTTTTAGCTTTGGATGCCAATTCAGGCTTCGTGTATCTTCTAAAATGATAATTTACTACATCGTGGGCACTCCATAGGGACATAAAAGCCGGAACAAATACTACTATCCTTCCTCCTGGTTTGAGTAAGGAGAACCAATTCGAAAGTGCTTTTTCATCGTTTTCAATATGCTCAAGACAATCTGAAGCAATCAACAAATCAAAGCTTCCTTTTTCCAGGGTGATTGCTGCTCCATCCATTACATGAGTATTGGCAAAACCCTTGGTGTGACATTTTTCGATAGCTTCCTCACTTACATCAATGCCATGAAGGTCGTTTTTGTCCATACCTGCATCCACCAGGTCTTCCAACAGTAAACCACTGGCACACCCTACATCCAGGATTTTTTCACCTTTGACCGGCTTAGCCATTTCCAACACCTGCTTTCTTCTGGAGTTGAACCACCAATGCTGGCGTTCTAAATCATGATATAATTGCTCAAACTGTTTTTCCATTCCTAAACGGATTCCTTTTTACGTATAATAAGCCCCATTCCAATCGACCGCTTTGAAACTCCATTCAATGCAGCATCGATTCCAATCAACAAATCTGTCAACAACACTAAAACAGGAGTTTTAGCATCTGAACGAACGGCCCATTTTTCATTTTGATTCGATTTATTAGCTGAATTTGCTTTAAAAATCTTCTGAATCCAGCCGGTCCAATACATTTCCATCAATGCTATTAACCACCCTGATATTTTTTGGGATTGTTCCACTACCAGCCCGGCCTTTTGACACCAAGTCTGCCAATCTTGGTTTTTCACCAGGAAAGTATGATTAAAAGCATAGGCTCCTTGTGCAATAGGCTTACGATTCCAAATCTGATTAAAAAAATTAATTGGATCATAGGTAATGGGGAACTCATATCGCGGGAAAGTCAAAAAAGCCCTCCCTCCTTTTTTGAGGACCCGGGCAATTTCGTGCATCATTTGCTGCGGTTCATCAACATGCTCGAGCGTATCTACAGCAATAACAATATCAAATGATCCATCTTCGGCCGCCAAATCCAGAGCATCCAAAACTTTATACTCCAGACCGGAAAGCTGTCCATTTACACTTTTAGCATAAGAAATATCACCTTCATTGATATCGCCGGCAAGTATAGAGGATGCAAAGGGCAATAGATGAGGGTCATAATCACCCTCACCGCAGCCCAGATGTAATATTTTATATTTTGCTTTAGGATCCCTTTTCAACTGTCGCTTTACAAATAAAAAGCGATTGCGATAGCTGGGAAAAAGCATTTTAAAGTTCATACTCTACAAAGTAGCAGCTGCCTGCCTGTATTGATTGGCCAAATTGGTATCACCCATAGCATCCAATATTTGCGCTGCCAATAAATATCCTTGTTTAAATTTAGGTTGCACCTCAAATGACTTCTTGGCATTTTCCAGAGCTTCCCCATAATTCTTTTGGACCATATTGATGTAACCAATGTAATAATAGGCCACAGAATTGTCCGGCAAAAATTCGATTGCCTTGTAAAATGATTGTAAGGCCTGGTTCACATCATTTTTCTGCATGAAATAGGACCCGTACAAATTGTAGGTCAGATAATTATTAGGCACCAACTCATCATACATCCTGATGTACTTAGCAGCGTCTTCAGGCTGGCTTTTGTTGAGGTAGGCGTTTGCAGCATTGATCATGGCAATTTCATTCAAAGGATTGACTGCCAATTCTTTATCTGCAAACTCAATGGTTTTGTCGGAATCGTTTTTATTTAAAGCCTGCTTGGATTCGTAGCAGAAATTATCCAGGTCCTTATACACCGCCATGACTGGCACTCCATTCACATCAATGGTATGGATGGCACGGTTGGTAGGCCAATGCCCGGTAGTCAACATCTCAGGATCGAGGAACCTGGTACCAAAAATCCCATAGTCCCAATCAATATCATATCGCTGTCGATATTTCACATATCTGATACTTACCCGATCGCCATACCTTCCTTTTATATATCGCTCAATTGCATAATTAAAATCACTACCTATCACTACGGTATCAGTCATATTTTCTGAGATGATTCCCTGATCCTCGATCCAATCTACGGCCTGGCGGGCAGATACACCCCAATAATCAACTTCCATATCTCCATATGCACCTTTTACTCCTCCAGCCAACGGATTGAAATAAACATACGGTATATAAGGATTTCTAACGATGAAAACTGCCGCTTCCAACGCAGTGAGCCCTAATACACCTGCCAAAACATATAAAATGGTCTTTTTCTCCTGGAATTTCACATACAAATAGTCCCATGCCAGCGCTACCATAGATACCAGTGCGATATAAGGGAAAATCATATGGCGCCAACCATCATACATGGGTGACTTTTGAATCACTACAAAAAGAATCGGGAAAACAAAAGAAAACACCGCTGACCAGACCAATAATGGCGGGTAGCGATTAAAAATTCCTCTTGCAAAAGCAATAAAACCTACCAAACCAAGCAAGCTAAAAAGCGGCAAGGTCTTAAGCATCCATACAGACGTATAGGTAGGTGGAATATCTTGCGAGAACACATAAGCACCATTAAAAATCATTCTGATATTGACGGCAAAGTCCGACACAGCTTTAAATGATTCAGGTACGTGATTAAATGGGTCTACCAGGGCATAAGGCCAAAAGACAAATCCCAGGAATATACCTACAATAATGGTCCCTAATCCATACAATACATATTTACCCAGCATCCTGGTATTGGCCAAAGCTCCTACCCCGTAGCTCATCAGGTATTCAATCCCTATAAACATTCCGGCAATGGCGGCAAACAACAAACCTCCCGGTCGTACACCCACACCAATGGCTATTCCCCCTGCCAATCCCAACAAGGTCTTCCATTTGGGTTTGGGCATGGTCTGGAGGGTTATGGCCAGAAAATATAAAGTCATGGCATAACCAGCAGCAAAGGGTATATCTTTTGGATTCATTAAACTATGACCCAGAAATCTCGGCGAGAGAAAGAGAAACCAAAGCGCCAGAAGTCCGGCTCGCCAACCTCCCATGGTTTTGGTAAAAAGCCCGGTCATCAGCATAGCCAGCACACCAAAAATGGCTACCCAAAAATGTCTTACATTATAGTAGCCGGGTGCATAAGTATCGTTGCCTAAAATTTTATTGTTATAGCCTGCAATTAATTCAAACAATGCTCCATAATGCTGCACAGGTCCCTTCGGATGGTGAAAAGCAGAAGTATCAGAGCCCATGGTTTCATACCATTTCATATAGCGCTCCGCGTACATATCCTGCCAGTATTCATCGGCATTCAATCCACTTCCTTGCGACAAAATAATGGTCACCAATGCTATTACTACAAAACTGCCCCAGAAAATTTTCCGAATCAGACCATCAGATGAATCCGAGAAATCTTTTTCAACTAATTCCTGGTTTTTCTCCAATGCTTTTGAAGGGGTGGAAACATTCGCCTTATTTCCTTTGGAAGGTTTCTTTTTACTCATTAAAAAAAGATTTCATTTACACTTTATTGACTTGCTGATGCTTAAAAGCAATTCGGCAACAAATTAGAAAAGAATCGACTAACTGGGTAAAATCTATTTTAAATTCCCCCGACAAACACAATTTTAACCGTCTTTTCCTTGCACACATACGAAAAATGGACGATTTGGTTCTCTACCTTGTATTTTCCGCCTTATTTTCATGTTTTGATGAGCGGAAGATTGCAAAAGGAATTACATTTGCGGCTAAATTAAAATTGATTGCTCCTTCTTAAAAATTAATACCGATGTCAGAGGTGAAAACCCAGCAATATTTATCCGATATGGTCAGTAATATGGCTGAATCCGAAACCATCAAAATGGCTCAAATGGCAAGAGACATTGCTGCCCAGGGCCACGATGTAATCAGCCTTAGTCTGGGAGAACCTGATTTTGACACCCCGGTACATATCAAGGAAGCTGCAAAAAAAGCGCTGGACGAAGGATATACCAAATACACCCCGGTTCCTGGTTTAGTAGAACTGCGTGAAGCAATTCAAAGGAAATTTAAACGTGATAACAACCTGGATTTTGGCCTCAACCAAATCGTGGTTTCCAATGGCGCAAAACAGACCATCGCTAATGTTTGTCTTTCCTTGTTGAACCCGGGTGACGATGTCGTAATTTTTGCTCCTTATTGGGTTTCTTATCGCGCAATCG
>JAGQWW010000086.1 GCA_020436955.1 Saprospiraceae bacterium
AGAGAGTAATATTTTGCCTTGATAAATTCCTCCTGCTTCCATTCCATGCAATTTATAGTGAAATATCACACCTATTTTGGAAAAAGTCAATAAGCTGATTGCAAGTGCAATCAGCTAAGTATATTTAAACAACCTTTTAAAAAAAGAAAAAGTTGCCCTTATTAAAGGGTCTCAGATGACATTTTCCTATCTACTCTGGAAACGAATCCTCGCAAAACTTTTCCGGTACCCCCTACTTCGATAAACATATCAGCACCATCTGCAATCATATTTTGCATGGTTTGCGTCCATCTTACCGGTGCAGTGAGCTGGTCGATTAAATTCTTGCGAATTACTTCAGGATCAGTTTCGGGTCTGGCATTTACATTCTGATAAATAGGACACATTGGTTTTGAAAAGCTTGTAGCTTCTAATGCGGCTTTAAGTTCTTCCTTGGCAGGTTGCATCAAAGGAGAATGGAATGCACCGCCTACTTGCAATACGATAGCACGTCTTGCACCTGCTTCTGTACATTTTTCCACTGCCTTATCAATACCGGCAATAGAACCGGAAATCACAAGCTGACCGGGGCAATTATAATTAGCTGGCACAACCACATCGTCTATGCTATTGCATATATCTTCTACTACATCATCATCAAGGCCAAGCACTGCAGCCATGGTGGAAGGCGTCATTTCACATGCTTTTTGCATAGCAAGGGCGCGTTGTTTCACCAATGTAAGACCATCGGCAAAATTCATAGCACCAGCAGCCACCAGTGCAGAAAATTCACCCAAAGAATGTCCCGCTACCATATCAGGCTGGAAAGAGTCTCCGGCCATTTTTGCTTTCACAATGGAGTGTAGAAATACAGCAGGCTGAGTGATTTTGGTTTCTTTCAACTCTTCAGCTGTACCATTAAACATTACAGAAGTAATGTCATATCCCAGGATATCATTGGCCTGGTCCAGTAATTCTTTGGCAATTGGGGAGGTTTCATACAAATCTTTACCCATACCTTCGAACTGGGAACCCTGCCCGGGGAATACATAAGCCGTCATGTGAAAGTGTTTTTCGTTTGTTTATAAATACAATTAGTGCAATCTGGAGGAGATCAAATTAAGGAACTCCCCCCTGGTTTGCACTTTCTCAAATTCTCCGGTAAATGCAGAAGTAGTCGTAACGGAATTTTGTTTTTGCACGCCACGCATCATCATACACATGTGAGTTGCCTCAATAACTACTGCAACACCCAATGGATTCAGGGTATCCTGAATACAGTGTACAATTTCGTGGGTCAAACGCTCCTGTACCTGCAATCTTCTTGCAAATACATCGACTACTCTTGGCAGTTTGCTTAATCCTACAATAGTTCCATTTGGAATATAAGCGATATGCGCTTTGCCGAAAAAAGGCAACATATGATGTTCACACAAAGAATACATCTCGATGTCTTTTACCAACACCATTTCACTGTACTCTTCCTTGAACATAGCTGACTTTAGGATTTCAGAAGCATCCTGCTGGTAACCTTGCGTAAGAAACTCCATTGCCTTAGCTGCACGCTCAGGCGTTTTAATCAAACCTTCCCTGGATTTATCTTCACCAATTTGAGTGATGATTTCAGAGAAGTGTTCTGTCATTTCTTGCCAGGATGTACCAATTTTGTTTTCCATCGTCTTGACGGTCATAATTAAATATTTAGGTGAAAATTCCTTCTGGAAGGAGTTGATTATTCACCAAAATATTCAGCATAGATATTTTCTGTTTCAACCAGTTTCACACAATGTAGTGAACATCCCTGAATATGTGGCTCTAACTCTTTCCAGATTAGGATAACCAAATTTTCGGTAGTTGGTTGAGAATTTTTTGGAATAAAATCCACATCAAGGTTGAGGTTGCAATGGTCGAGGCGCTCAATAATTACCTCTTTAATGATGTCACCTAATTTTTTGACATCTATGATAAAGCCTGTAACGGGGTCTGGCATTCCCTTCACTGTAACATATAAGGTGTAATTGTGACCATGCCAGTTGGCATTGGCACATTTGCCAAACATAGTCCGGTTTTTTTCATCGGACCAATCGTCTACCCAAAGCTTATGGGCTGCGTTGAAACGCTCTCTTCTGGTAAGGTATACCATATAAAATTCAATTTGCGGCTGCAAAGGTACAAATTGTACCCGTTTGAAAGGTCATAATTTTACAACAGCAACGGTTAATCCTAAAGATTATGTTTTTCATCTAAATAATACCAAATTTGACACGATAAAGAAGAAAATTGCACCCTATTAATTTAAAAAAGAAAGATGGCATTAGCAGCCAAGGCTGATTTTGGAACCAAGGTGATTGATTTTGTATCCAGACGGGTAGTATACCATAGTCTCTTTTGGATTGTACTGTTGTTGATCTTGAGCATATTCGACAACACCAACGATAACTTCGGCTTTAGTGTTGGTAATGAGTTTATCAATATTATCTTTTATGCCATCCTGGTTTATTTCAATCTCCTTTACCTGATCCCCAATTACCTTACAAAAAAGAAGTTTCTCACTTATATTGGGCTCTTGTTGGTTTCAGTTCTGATTATCACTCCATTAAAGGTAATCATCCTTTACTTCAGATTTTCTGGTCAACCTGAAATTCAAAACAACCTCGTTTCTCATCAGAACTTATATTTCTTGTCTAACTTTTTCATAGTAGGTACTTCAACTATCTTTTCAATTGTTACCGATTGGGCCAGACAACTCAGAGAAAAAACTGACCTGGAAAGACAAACCATGCAATCTGAATTGAAATTTTTGAAATCTCAAATCAACCCGCATTTCCTTTTCAATACCCTGAATAACCTATACGCTTTAACGCTAAAAAAGTCGGATCAGGCTCCTGAGATTGTGATTAAGTTGTCGGAGATGATGCGATACATGTTGTACGAGTGCAACGAGAAACAAGTATTGTTGGTAAAGGAAATCAATTACATCAGAAATTACCTGGACCTTGAAAAACTACGCCAGGGTCAGACTGTTGATATTTCCCTGGAAGTAAATGGTATGGTGAGTAATCAAAAAATTGCTCCGTTAATGTTTATAACCTTTTTGGAAAATTCCTTTAAACACGGCCTAAACAACCAATTGCAAAACGGATTTGTCCATGTCAAAATCGATATCAAGGCCCATAGTGTTCACTTTTTTGTTGAAAATTCCAAACCAAACAGGCTGCCTAATTCGGAACACAAACGTCCGGGTGGTATTGGATTGGTCAATGTGAGAAGACGATTGGACCTGCTTTATCCGGGCCAATATGATTTAATTATCGATGATAATCCTAATTCTTACGCGGTAAACCTTACTTTAGAAAACTAATTTGAAAAAATTGTCAATATGAATATGAATGTAATAATCGTAGACGATGAACCTTTAGCACAGGATGTATTGGAAACGTATGTTAGCCAAATTCCGGATTTGAATCTGGTTGCTAAATGTAACAATGCGATTGAAGCAAACGAAGCCTTGCAGAATAACCAGGTAGATTTGATGTTTCTGGATATCCAAATGCCTCAGTTAACAGGAACTGACTTTTTAAAATCATTGGCAAATCCCCCCATGGTTGTTTTCACAACTGCCTATTCAGAATTTGCTGTGGAAGGATTTGAACTCAATGCATTGGATTACCTGTTGAAACCTATTTCACTTGATCGTTTTATGCGTGCAGTCAATAAAGCGAAAGAACAATTGGAGCTCCAAAAAGGCGGTAAAAAAGATGAAGAAATAGTTGAAATCGGAAATGACTTCTTCTTTGTAAAGGCAGATAAAAAACTTGTAAGGGTTTCCTTCGAGGATATCATCTATATAGAAGGTCTAAAAGACTATGTCATCATCAGACAGGAATCTGGCAGAGTTATTACGCTTCAAACTATGAAGAGCCTTGAAGAGAAGCTTCCACACAGCAAGTTTAGAAGAATTCACCGTTCGTTTATAGTAAATGTAGAAAAGATCAATGCCTTGATGGGTAATATGGTTGAAGTAATGGAAAAGGGCAAAGAAAAGCATTTACCTATTGGAAAAAACTACCGCGACGACCTATTAGATTATATTAACCAGACTAAGCTGTGATAAAACCCTGGTCAAGATTTCCAAAAGAAATCCTCGACGACATCAAAAGCCACACCCAATTGGAAGTAAAACCAGAAAAACCAATTGGGGGTGGCGACATAAATGAAAGCTATCTCCTCTCCCATGCTAATGGAAAACTCTTCATAAAATATCATGAAGGGGACTATCTGGATATGTTTGAAGCAGAAGCAGATGGCTTACAAGCAAGGAGCGTTAATACGCCTTTAAAAGTTCCTGATGTAATTCAGTTCGGAAATACTCCAAATTATGCATATCTCCTTTTGGAATATATTCCTCCTTATCTTAAGGCAAGTAATTTTTGGACCTCCTTTGCGAAAGGATTAGCCCAAATGCATAAGCAAACAAATAAAAGCTTCGGCTGGGCGCGAAACAATTATATTGGCCGTTTGCCACAGACCAATGAATTCCATACAACCTGGAAGGATTTCTATTGGAACGAACGAATTGCTCCACAATTGGAAAGAGCCTATGTAAATGGATATTTCAAAAAAAGTGAAATGTTACGCTACGAACGCTTCTACAACAATATATCTTCTGTATGCCCGGATGAACAACCGGCACTCGTACATGGTGATTTGTGGAGCGGCAATTTCATGGCAAATGTGACAGGTAAACCTGTGTTAATTGACCCGGCCGTTTCCTATGCACATCGTGAAATGGACATTGCGATGTCGAAGTTATTTGGAGGATTTGATGACAAATTTTATCAGGCTTATCAGGAGGTATTTCCCTTGGAAAAGGATTGGTGGAGAAGGATGGATTTTTACCAGTTATACTATATTTTAGTACACCTTAATTTGTTTGGAAGCAGCTACTTAGCGCGTTCCAGGGATATCCTGGATAAATATTCATAATTTTTTAATATGTTTGAAACAGGGCAAAAAAAAAGTCGTATTAGAAACCCAATACGACTCACGTACAATAATTTTTATCCCATGAACATATCCAAAAAACAATAATATCCAAAAATTAAAAAAAATATAAATCAACTATTGTGCTTACACAATAATTAATGTAACTTCGCATCCAGAAAACTAATAAAGAATTCCCATGTACTGCTATTAACAGGTTAATCCCATGAACGCGAACTTGAAGGTCAGTTGTCCCACCAACTGACTTTTTTTTGTACTGCTTATTTCGGTCGAACTTCCCACAGTTCGGCCTTTTTTATTTTTATAGGGATTTTAAAAATAGGAGGTGCCCCTTCAAGGGAGAAGGGACAACTCACTACTAACAAATTATAATCCCATGAACATATTCAAATTTTCAATTGTAGACTTTCAGGACTTTTAAAAAGAGCAAGCCGGCCAAGAGGGACAGGACGGCTCGCCATTTACAAATTATAATCCCATGAACATATCTACATTTTGGAAGCCAATCTTTCTTGGCTTTATCGTCGCTCGTCTCTTTGTCCATCAATCACGATACAAATATGCAATACCATCATCGTGAAAACAAAGACAAAATTCAATCATTGTGAAAACCTAAAGTAAGGATAATTCATAGTAGAATTTACATTTAAATAACTAATTATCAATCCTTTGTGATTTTTAATGCTTTCGAAATTTTACATATTTGTGAAAAATAAAATAATTTTCACCCCATTTTTGTGAAAAAAAAATTTACTTATCTGGTAAAAAATATTTTCCAAGGATGCTTTAAACGGTAGTTTAGAAGGGATTCTTGTACCCAAAATCTTAAAAAACAGGCTGTAAGAAGACTTTAACTATCCTTAAGAAAAAGATACTTGAGGTGGATAAAAGGAGCGGAGAGGGCAAAAAAAAGAGTCGTACACGATGTACGACTCACTTGCAATGATAAAATTCCACGAATATAAAAATGCAATAAATTCGAATTTGCTTAGTCTCTGATAATTGAGACTTTCTGTGTAACTACACCTCCATCCGTAATCACTCTTAAGACATACATTCCATCATTCAAATCACCTACATTCATTTGATGTCTGTTGGTTGCCTGGGTATAGTCACGCTGTACTAATTTTCCACTGATATCAACCATCTCGATTGATTCAATTTCGTATCCTCCGTTCACGTGAACGTTGATCACGTTCTGTGCAGGATTTGGATACACCAACATCATATCGTTGGTTATATTTTCTGTATTGGTCTTTTTAGAACCTGCAAGTTCAATGCGGGTACCTGCGTTGGTAAATCCGAAAGAAAGCCCGTTGTGATTCATTCCAGAGCTTGCAGAAATAGAAACGATTGAACCAAAGTCAGGAGTTCTTTGTGGATCTAAGTCATCCACAATAATAAAGTTAACAGTACCAATAATACCGTACCCACTAGAAGGATTTCCATTGGTTCTGGTATATCCTGCTTCAAATCGTCCATCAAAAGGACTCTTCACCATATTCAATACTGGAGAACTGTAAGACATCCAGCTGTTGCGGTCAAATGAAATAAAAGATGCATCTGCATCAATGATATTGGTATTGTAATCTATCGTAAAGGTTAATCCATAGATATCTAATGCAGGGAATGCAGCGTTACCAAGTATGATAGGAATTTGTACAATATCACCAGGACCTGCAACATAGATAGTGTCAGGCTGTCCTAAGTACAAAGGAATATTAGTAGGATAATTTACCGGCTCAGCAGCTAGACTGTGGGTTGCCTGATAATGGTCAGAAATAGCAACAGTATCCATTGCGGTAATGATGCTATCACCGTCTGTATCCAAATGCTTAATGTCTACAATAGTATTAGGCAATTTTGAACCCCAATCGGAACAATCCTGACCAAACCATGGATTAATGGTTGCATTGGGTCTTGGCGTTCCTACATTACCCATGAAAAGTCCAATAGGTAATAAGTCTCTCAAGTCTACCTTTCCATCCATATTTGCATCACCTGCCCATACACAATCAGTATCAACGCAGAATCCGCCTGGTGGAACCGGAAGATTTTGAATATCAATAATCAACTTTACGGGCTCACATCCGCTTCCTGTAATACAATATTCCAATTCAACCTCATCTGTGCCTGTAGCATTGTTGAATGGGTAATACACTAATAGGTTATAGCCGGATACTGACTTACCATTTATATTGACGGTTGTCTGTCCCGGATAAAAAATTGTATTTCCATAATTACCTTGACTGGTAATAGTATAGTCAAAGTTGCTCAATGGAATATTATAGTTGACAACAAGTGGTGTATTCTTAGGAGTCTGTAAATCGAAAGTAGGATTTACAGGATTCATGTTACTTACAATAACTGATGCTAATCCAACCTCTGGTGTTCCATTTGGACTGGGAGAAGCTGAATATTCAAACTCATCTACTCCTTCAAAACCGGCATTAGGAACATAAAGGTAGTACCCTTCACTAATATAAGTCAAAGTACCGTTTTCAGGTTGTGAAACGATAGTTACATTATAAAGTCCGGTTCCTCCAAGGTCATTTGCCAAAAGATCTACCTCAACACCAGTTTCAATACTGGTAAATGCTACATCGTCAAAAACAAAATCATTCGGCCCATCATGATTCAGAACATCTACCTGGATTGTTTTAGAAATTCCAAGCGTAGTATTTTCATACACTACCTCATCCAATCCTGAATAATCTGTATCAGGATTATAATAAATGATTCCATTATCACTAACCATGGTTCCATTGGAAGGTGGTGTCAGTAAACTATAACCACTCAATGGCGTAAGGATAGGAAGGATTTTATTTTTAATGGTAGAAATCTGCAAGGTGTCGTCCTGGTAACCATAAGGGTCACCCACACAAATGTGCGCAGTACCGGCATCACAAGTTCCAATATCATCACAAACTACATAGTTCAAACTTGCAAGCCCTTCAAAACCATTCAATGGTGTGAAGGTTACTGTATTTCCATTAATAGAAACAGTACCATTGTGATTTACTGCAACGTCTGTTAAAATCTTTACGCCTCTGTTACTGGTATCATTAGCAGTTACCGGAATGGTAATTGGAGTATTGATAGCAGTAGTTGAGAAATCGTCATTAGCTTGGAGATATGAAGGCAATGTCGAAACCTCTACGGTTTTGTAATAGGTCAAACCTTGAGGAGGCTTACGATAAAAAATGATTACAGTGTCTTTTCCTACAGAAGTTAGGTTAGTAGATATTAATCGATAAGTATTTGCGTTTATTCTGAGAACGTTGTAGGTAGCCCCACAATGGTTGGTTTGAGAAACGATATTGGAAGGCGGATTTCCAATAGATTGATATTGAAGGTTGACACTTTGGCCCTGCAGGAAAGATAACCTGGTTGGCGGCTCAAAGGTCTGCCCATTTGCCACCAGAAACCCCATCAGGAGGAGCGGTAGCAGAAGGTATATCCTTCGGTTTGTAAAATAGTTCATGGTCGTGGATTTAATTCATTGCGTTTTTTCGTGGACATTTCAGTGCGCTAATATACAAACTAAACTAATATGAGTAAAGCCCTTCCTCGATCTTTTTTACTGTATTTTCACATAATTTTTAAAATTAACCGTATTCAGGGATACAATTTTATACATAATAAAAATTATCAAATAATTTTTTTCACTAATATAGCGTTCGAAACGCTTATTAATTCTGAATTTTTCCTGTAAAAATGTCGATGAGAACCTACCTTTGTAGCTTGATTATTTTCCTATGAGAAATACCAAATTATACCATATTCTGCGGGAATTCAACAAAATTGAACAAAACAGACTCAGAAAGTTTTTGGTCTCTCCTTATTTCAATGCCAATGAACAAATTACGGACCTGTATGAAATAATGTTGAAGGACATTGGGAAGGATGAAGATTCGAGTTTTGAGAAGGAGGATATCTGGGAAA